>CAZMVS010000091.1:0-16151 GCA_964569525.1 uncultured Planctomycetales bacterium | reverse complement strand
GCCGACGTGAATCATGATGAACGCCAAGCCGATCATGGTGAGGAGTTTGACCGTGTGGGCGACGGTTTCGTAGGCGGAACCTGCAAGGGTGGGGAGGAACTGGGAGCCGACGACACCGAGAATGAGCAGTATGGAGAAGAGAATAACTTTTCTCAAGGTATCACCTTTTGGGGTGGAACCCGCCTATGTATAAGTGTATGGGCCGGCGTGGGGATTTTGGCAACGGGCATTTTGCCGTTTTCGGTGTTTGCTACAATTGAGTTTGCATTTCCACCAGGGCTGGGACGGCTGTTGGATTGTCGGTTGATTCCTTGATCAGGTATTTGACCATGATGATGAACAGGCCTGTTAGAAGCAGGTTAAGGGCCAGGGAGAACATAGCCACGATTATGATTGGCCCGCTGATGCCGTAGGCCAGCGAGATGACGAGGATGCCGGCACCGACTTCGCCGCGGGGGAACATGGCGACGCAGACGGCCAATCGATTCCGCCAGTGGGTTTCCTTGCGATAGCAAAGGACAGGGAACATTTTTCCCAAGTTGGAGAGCAGGGTGACGATGAGTACGTGTACAGCAAGCACAGGCCAGGAGAGTTGGTTGGTTTCGGACTGTTCAGTATCGGCCGTGGGCTGCGGGGCCGGTTGGGCCTTTTCAGGTGATTCGCTGTTGTAGTTATTGGCGAGAGGCGCGTCGGCGTTGTGTATTTTTTGTTTGATGTCGGTCATTCCGGACAGGGGTGGCATGGACAGGCCGACCAGCACCATGAAGCAGGCACTGATGATGGTGGAGGCTCGTTTTTCGTTCGGTCGTTCGAGGATGTTTTCTTCGTGTTGGCGGCCTCTTTCGGCAGTGTTTTCGGTGGCGGGTTGTGTTTTGGTGATGACGCAACCGAGTACAAAGGCGGGCAGCAGCACTTCTACGTGAACGGGCACCACGTCATTGATCAGTGTGCTGAGGAGGTAAATAGCTTCGGAGACCAGGCCGATGAGTGTGGCATAGCCCAGAACCCAGGGCCAGGTTACGGGGATAGGGATACGATGCAGGTATCGCCAAGCCAGCGAGAGTTGTACGGCCATGATCACGATGGCTGTGCTGAGTTGCCAGCGGAAGCCGACCAGCATCATTTTAAGGGGGATCATGAGCAGGACGGTACCGAGGGCGTCGAAGATGGCGAGGACGCGGGCTTTGCGGAACATCCAGGTGGCGGCCAATCCGGCGGCGGCGAGCATGGAGAAGAGTATGCCGGCGGAGGTGGGGGCGGCGAAGCGTGAGGCGAGCAGGGCTTCTTTCCAGTTGATCAAGCTGGCCCATTGTTGTGGGGTGTACATCACGAAGATGAAATAGAAGCAGCAGAACAGCCAAGGGAAGGCGGCGGCGGTGGCGGCGACGAGATAGTCCCAGCCGTATTGACGGAGGTTGGAACGGTCGATGTCGAATTCGTAGCCCACGTGGATCATGATGAAAGCCAGGCCGATCATGGTGAGGAGTTTGACGACGTGGGCGGCGGTTTCGTAGGCGGTCCCGGCGAGGGCGGGGAGGAACTGTGAGCCAATCACCCCAAAAACGAGCAAGATGGAGAAGAGAATAACTTTTCTCAAGGTGCCACCCCTTTTAGTAGAGCCTGACTGTTTTTCACTTTAGGAGTCTTGTACGCAAATGGGTACACAAGGGCCCTTCAGCGGGTGAAAATGGGTTAAAAATGGGTTAAAAATGGGTTTGTTTTCGGGTGTTCCGTTCAGGGGAATTTTTGTCGTAAATCCATTTGTTGATGGGGTTTGCGAGCGATTTTAAAATGGGTTTGTTTTGTAAATTTACTTTATGGGTAAAGGGGGATTTTGCGGTTGAGTGTTCCGGGTAAATGTGATTAAGGTTTGTCGGCGTTGCTGTGTTCATCTTCTCTCCTTCCGTTCAATAACAGGCTTTTTTACTCCCGGCTACATAGAACATAACACCAAGGGTGTTCCGGTTATTGAGGGAGAAACGAGAAGGATGGTGAGCAGGCGATCGTTAAAGCGCGACTTTTTCCTTCTTTGGCATATTGTATTAAGATAGCTAAAACTGCAATTCGAATTAGATCGTTTATAAATTTGGATGATCGGAAAGGGAGTATTGGATGTCTAAAAGGAGCGTTCTTGAAATTATCGTTGTTGGTTTTGGTCTATATTGTATTTTCACTGCTATTCAACGCCTTCCGGAACTGTGGATTTATTTTTGGTGGAAGCCTGGGTTGGAAGGTTTAAGAATTGGGTATTCGATTTTTCGGTTGTTTGTGGTTTTGTTTCCAGTCTTTTCTTTCTTGATTGGATTTCTTTTGATTATCAAGACACGGGCGATTGCATCTTTTCTTGATTCCAGGACTACACCGACTTCTCCCGCAGAAAGTGACAAGGGTGGTTGCAAACTTTCTTTCTGGATTACGCTCATTGGGTTTTATTATTTAATACCAGCAACAGCAACGGTTTTGTCAACCATTATCGCCGCTTTTAACCAAGACGGAAGTGACGTTGTTTCGGCGTTAATGAATAGCGGTATGACATCATGGTCCCAGTTCTTCATATTTTTCTTTTCGATAGTTATTATCTTCCAGAGTGGGAAGATAGAGGCATTTATACTCAGAAAGACAGACAGGAAGACTTTACCGCCTACGGATGAAGAAGGGCAAGGTTCCATGTGAATTATATAAGGATTAAAAATTCCCCGGTGTTGGCCGGGGAATTTTTTGTTTTGTAATAAGTGTCTATCTCGAGTACACTCTGAATACACGCAATGTTCGCATCAATTGATGTTATGAATCGTTGTTGTTTAGTTTCAGCGGTAAAGAATACCCGCTAAATGTAACACAAAGAACACTGCAAGACTGATAGCGAACATTAAGAGTGCGAATCCAGCGATGATCCATCGAGCGAGAGCGCCGGTTTGTGGATGTCCGCAATTGCGGCAAAATGGGCTATGGCGACTAATTTCTTTGCCACATGCTTTGCAATTAAGAAGCAAGTTTTTTTTCATGGCTTTAGCCTCCTTGGCGTGGACTACCAAGGTAATTATGTTTTAGTAGCCGGCGGCCATTGCGATTATTCCGAAAGCAGCACCCATTGTTAAGTTGATCATTTTGACAACAAGAAACATTCGACGAGAGACCGCGAGCATTGGTAGCATGCCGTGACCATCCTGGGCGATTGAGCTGGCCAGCAGAATACTGAAAGGCACAGTGCCTTGGGCGTACATTGTTACGAAGATCAGATGAGGTCCGGATTCGGGGATCAATCCCACGAGGCAGGCAATTGCCAGAACAATCCACTTACCTTGTTTTATAGCAGTATCAAGATGTAGATGCGTAGTTATAAAATATAAGATCAGTAGTGCGCCAAGGGTCCAAAGGAATACGCGGGGCATATGTTTGCGGGCTACATGTTGCCAAAGATGTTTATCTAAAAAGTGGTCAGGGACGGTGACTACGATAAAGAGGCTGATTATTGAAGACACGAGAAGAGTGATTCGAATCCAGTTCCATGATTGGGGGCCTACCTGTCCAAAAAGGAGGGCAAAAAGAAAGATGGACAGGACCACGGCGAGAACACCCCTTGGAGCAGTACATTGTTTCCATTGATTTAAAATATTTCCGCGAGGGAAGCAGTGGCAGGCATCTCCATGAATTTCGAGGCCTTTGTGGCCTTCACTTATTTGGATTTTTTGTTCACCGAAAATTGCGTCGGTGAGGATGCCTGCAAGAATTGCTCCTCCAAACATGATTGCGTTAATAAGCAAGAATTCTTTGGGAATCATAGCCAGCATTACAAAAGCCTCACCGCCGCTGGTAGCGAACATCACCGTCACTACAGCTCCGAGGCTAAAGATTCCATGTGAATACATGGCTACTGCGGCAAAAGCTCCGAGACAGCCGGGAAATACTCCTAGTAGTGAGGCTAGTAAGAATTGGCCCAATTTATGTTTTGTCAACTTTTCCTGCCAAGAACCCTGTGTCAGGACATTTAGATATTCAATGACAAGCATCATCAGGAAGACGAAACCGGTGATCATAAGCGCGTGTCTGAGCACATTGAGAATTCCGCTCGACATTTTCTATCTTCCATTTGAATTTGCATGAATCATGTTGTGATTCTCGGAAATACATATATTAAAATCAGCACCACATCTGTTCGCTAATAAGTTTATATATTCGGTATTACCGGCGGGCATATTTCTATGTTTTAATTTTCCTCATGTAGAATTTTTTATTGTCATGTTCAACTTCGATCAATTGTTGACGCTCGATAAGCTTGCTAACGACAGACCAATCGGCCTTTGCTTTTGCCAGTAGAGTCTCTACGCCGTCCTGACGCATGGGGTGCACGGCGGTAATGCTAAGTAAGTCTTCCTGTATATTGCCTGAAAAGGCGAAACTATTTCCTTCATAGCCTATTAAATATTCCACGCATCCAATGTTTTTGTTAAGCGATTGAAATAAGCGGTTAATTACTTCCTCACGGGGAGATCGGACCCAATTTTCCGCGGCTGGTCTTGTGGGGATTGCAAGATAAGCTTTGTCCGGCCGTAGTTCGGCGAGGAGGTTGCCAATCCTTTCCATGCAAGATTCGTTATCGTTGAGGTCTTGAATCAGCATAGTTTCGGTTACCAATTGTCCTTGGAAGGTTTTCGAGAATTTGTGTATGCCTTCGATGAGAGATGACCACTTTAAATTCCGATGAGGTCGATTAATCTTCCGCCATATTTGTTCTTGAGCACAATCTATTTTCAGAGAAACCCAGTCTGCGTTCGATAATTCTTCACGGACGACCGGGTGCGACAAGAGAGAAGAATTTGTTATTACAGCGATTTTCTTTCCCAAGGGTTTGAGAAGTAGAATTTCACGGCCAAGATTTATGTCCAAGGTCGGCTCTCCGTCCGGAACGAAAGTTAAATAGTCGATAGGCTCGTTCGCCTTCGCCGACAGGTTTATCTTTTGGACGACTTGGTCGTGGATTTCGTCAGGTTCAAAGAAAGCTTGGCGATTCGTTTGCATTTTTATTGTTTTACCTACCTGGCAGTATACGCAGGAATATGAGCAGATTTTGGGTGGTATATTATTAATTCCCAAGCTTTGTCCCAGACGCCTTGATGGAACAGGACCATAAGCGATCATTTCCATAACCTCCAAAAACGAAGCCAGCGGTTGTTTTTGTTTTTGATCAATATGATCAAGTTATTTTCACAAAAGAAGCATATTCGACGTAAAATTATTCTCCAGCAAAAAATGGAGATAGTGAAAATGATAAAAATTCATCTTCACGGTTTGCCGTATGGCTTCATTGATTTGTGGGGATCAATGTGTCAACATGTTAACACTTGCCATCAGCAAACGGCCTGATTTATTCAGATTTCGTTTTCAATTTTTCACATTCTATATAAAATTTTAGTATGGTGATCTTGGCTTGATCGCAAAAAAGTGGTTTTTTGTGCATAAAATTATTTACGTTGTGGTTAAGTAAAGAAAAGCGGAAGGCAAAAGATAGATGGGGGCGGACTTGTTTTGCAAATCGTAACTGAGCCGCGATGAGTTATGTTTACTAGAAGAGGTGGGCGGCAGGAGCTTTGTCAAAAGAATATTCAACGAGCTTGTGTGCAAGAATATTCGGCTTTGACATTAGAGATGTTTTTAAGCATTTAGTTTTCTATTTATCTGATGATGCCATTGGTTGAGAATAAAACCCAGACATGGAGTCTGGGGCTTATGTTGGCGTTTTTTACAAGTATTACGCATTTTGTAGCAGTTAAAATTTCACTTCGCTGAGCAGCATATCGGTTGAATTTTTGCTGGGGAGATTGAGGGCGCCGACGGCCTTGCTGGAGGCGGTGCGCAGGGCGACGTTGGTTTCGTGCAGGGCGAAGTCGATCAGTTGGTCAACGGTCTGATCTTCCAGCATGGGGCCGAAGCGGCGGGCGGAGTCGGCCAACTCGGCAAAGGCGTGGAGGCGCTGATCTTCGCTTTGTTCGGTGTCGAGGGCGAAGAAGGCCAAGTGCTGTTGGGCGGAAGCGTTGTCCAGCAGGGCGAGCACTTCAAGGGCGGCTTGGCGGAGGTCGGCCTGGGGATGATCCAATGTTTCGAGTAACGGTTTCAGGGCTTCCTGCACGTCGAATACATGGTTGCCGGCCAAGGCTAATTGATACAGCGTTTGAATCGATTGGGTGGCCAGCGAGTGGATGGTTTCGCTGGAGAGTGGTTGATAGCCGTAGTCCACGGCGGTTTCTTTCAGCTGGTCGATCAGTTTTTGGCCGACGTCTGGTTCAGGCTGATCGTCGGTGCGCATGATAAGGAAGCGGCCGACGCGCTGGTTGAATTCGGCGATGCGGTTGGCGACGATGGTTCCGCCTTCTTTGACCATGAGGACTATGGGCGTCAGGCCGAAACGTTCGTCGCGGGCGAGGGTGCGGACGGCTTCTATGGGTGAGGGATTTTCCAGGTCGGTGGCCAGGAAGACGCCGTCGGCGTGGGTGAATTGTTCGCGGGCCTCGGTTATGGCCTGATGAAGGTTGGGGGCGGCGACGACCTCGGCGCCGTTGCGGCGGAGTTCTTCGGCGATTGCTTTTCGGGTGGTTTCTTCAGGATCAATGAGGATGTAGTAGGACTTTTCGGTCATGCTCAAGGTGGAAGCCAATATGGGGACCACCTGGTGTGAGCCTTTGAATTTCTGAGCAGGGGCGGCCCGGCCGAGAGCCAGTGCGGCCTTGATGCGTACGAGCAGGTCGGGGAATTCCATGGCTTCGGACAGGCTGGTGCCGGCGGGATCCATCGGCTCGATGAGTACGGAGGCACCGGCGGTTTGAGCGAGAGCGGCGACGGTTCCCAAGGCCACCGGTCGTTGATTATCACGAATGGCCCGGCGAAGGGCGATCTGGCAATATTGCGGGCCGAGGAGTCGAGCGTAGTAAATGCTGCGGAGGAAGTTTTCAGGTCTGGTGGGGTCCAGTTTTTCTTTCTCCGAAGGTTCTTCGGAGAGGACGTCCATGCCGAGTCGGGCTTCGCGGCGGAAGTTGGCGGCGAGCCAGAGGGCTACTGTTTGTGGCTGGGCGTCGTCGAGTTGGAGCGAATCGACGCAGCAGCGCATGGACATAACCATGGGATAGATGTCGCGGGGGACCTCGATGCGTTTGATATCCAGGTCGCGGGGGTCGGTCTTTTTTTGCAAATACCAGACGTTAGTGCGGTCGCGACGGGGATCCGGTTGCAGGGAATCTATTTCGTTGTAGTAATTTTCGGCCAAGTCGTTGAACAGGCCAACGGCGGCGGGGGTGGAGATATCTTCGAGTTTTTGGCCGGTGATTTTTTCGAAGGCCTGTGCGGCGGTATCGCGGAAGGCTTTATCTTCGGAATCGTCGGCGGCGATGCGCATGAGGTAGGGTAGAGCGCGGGGATAGCCGAGCTTGCCCAGCGTTTCAATGACAGTGAGTCGGACCGGTTCGTTGGCAATGGGCAAAGCGGCGAGCAGGGGATTGACCGCTTCTTGGCCGATTTGTTCCAGGGCCCGAGTGACGTAGGGATATTGTTGTTTTTTTTCCGGATCGGCGAGGGTTTCGAGCATCCAGGGGATGGCATATTCGCCGGAGTCCTGAAGGCGTTGTAGGCCGACGGTCCGTTCCATGGGGGTGCCGCTGAGCAGTTGGATGTTTTTCTTGATGCGGTTTGGGTCCATGTACTTGAATTCGTGGGCCTGGCGGATGAGTTTTAGAATTTGGCCGGCCTGTTCGCCGATTTGTTCGTTATCCACGAGGATGATGAGTGTTTCGATGGTGTTTTCGCGGGTATCGGTAAACGCGATGAGTTCTTCGGCGGATTCCTTGGTGAGCGGATCGAGTTCTTTGCGGGAGAGTAGGAGTTCGGCGTAGGAGCGGGCGACGTCGAATTTGCCGATCATAGCAAAGTGGAGATAGTCGCCGAGTTGTTGTTGGACGGAGGCGTCTTCGCTTTTGGCCGGCTCGATGGTTTCGACGGTTTCGCCGGCGGGTTGTTGGGCCTGGGCGGAGGGCAAGGCCGGCTCCAGCGAGAGGATACCAGCCAGCATGATAGCGGAGATTGTGGAGAATCCGGCGTTGAAGAAGTAGCAGCGCATTACAGCCTCCGATCGGGGGAGTTACCGCCGAATGCATGCCCGGCGGCTTGTGTTGGAATGAACCATTTTGGAAGGGTATCCGGATTAACCCGGCAGGTCCGGGGAATCGGCGACCCATGAAGGAAGATTATAATTGCCCCCCGGCGAGCGTCAACGCAGAAAGTTGTTTTACGGTTTGAGTTTGTGAACGGATTGCGGTCGGTAATTTATTTTGAAGCAGGGAATTAGCGATGATGGGTGGGGAAGATGGCGAGCAGATGTTAAGCGATCGTGAGGTTATTTTTCAGGTTCCAGCGGCAACCGAATAATTCCATAAGCGAGGCGAATAGCGATTGGTAATGTTTTTGGAAAGAGGAGGGGAGGGAAAAAGAAAAAGCGGTGACGAGATGTTCGCCACCGCCTTGGGATTGTGAGGGATTAAGTTTTTCAGCTGGCCGCCTTGTTTTTGGCAAAGGGTTTATTGGCGGCGGCGGTCATTTCGCCGATGGGCAGTACGACCTTGCCGGTGGCTTCGTTGAGGACTTCAGCCATGGCGAGGTAGATTGCGCTGGCGCCGCAGACGATGCCTTCGAAGCCGGCGATGACGCCGATGGTCGCGTTGCCGGTCCAGTCCTTAATGGCCAGCAGCCAAAAGAGGATGAACAGGGAGAAGAAGACAAACTGCAGGGCGCGGTTTTTGCCCAGGGTGGCGAAGAACATCATGAAGGTAAAGAAGCCCCAGCAGAAGAGGTACCAGCCCATGAATGCGGGTTCGGGGCCGTCTATCCAACCGAACTTGGGCATTAAGACAAGGGCGACCAGGGAGATCCAGAACAGGCCGTAAGAGGTAAAGGCCGTTACGCCGAAGGTGTTGGCTTTTCGGTATTCAAGGATGCCGGCGATGATCTGGGCCATTCCGCCATAGAAAATTCCCATGGCGAGGATCATGGAGCCGAGGGGGAAGAATCCGGCGTTGTGGATGTTCAGTAGGACGGTGGTCATGCCGAAGCCCATCAATCCCAGTGGTGCGGGGTTTGCTAATTTTTCTGACATTGGCAAGTCTCCTTTTATCGAGAGGCTTTGGAAGTGCCTCTAAGTTATGGTTACAGAAGGGGAAGGTGATTAAGGCTGAAATGAGGAAGCTGTTGGTCACCTTCCGTGGTACATGAGATTAAAAAAGTAAACCGCGGGGAGGGGTGACCTCCCCGCGGGTAATCGCAGTTTACTTCTTATAGCTTTCGATGAGCTGATCAACGACGCTGGGATCAGCGAGGGTTGTGGTATCGCCGACCTTGTCGGGCTCGTTCTCGGCGATTTTGCGGAGGATTCGCCGCATGATTTTGCCGGAACGGGTTTTCGGCAGCCCGGGAGCCCAGTGAATGACATCCGGTGAGGCGATGGGGCCGATTTCCTTGCGTACGTGTGTGACCAGTTCTTTTTTCAGGCCATCGGTGTATTCTTCACCGGTTTTGAGAGTTACGTAGGCGTAGATGCCTTGTCCCTTCAGGTCATGGGGGAAGCCTACGACAGCGGCCTCGGCCACTGAGGGGTGGCTGACGAGAGCGCTTTCGACTTCGGCGGTTCCCATGCGGTGTCCGGAGACGTTGATGACGTCATCCACACGGCCGGTGATCCAGTAGTAACCATCCTCGTCGCGTTTGCAGCCGTCGCCGGTGAAGTACAGGCTTGGATAAGCGGAGAAGTAGGTATCTTTGAAGCGTTCATGCTGGCCGTACACGGTACGCATAATGCCGGGCCAGGGTTCTTCAATGCAAAGCACGCCAGAACCGGGCCCGTCGATGGGCTGACCTTCAGCGGTAAGAAGTTTGGGTTTTACGCCGAAGAAGGGCAGGGTAGCGGAGCCGGGTTTCTGGGGGATAGCACCGGGTAGGGGGGTGATGAGGATTCCGCCAGTTTCGGTTTGCCACCAGGTATCGACGATGGGGCATTTTTGTTTGCCTATATGCTTGTAGTACCACATCCAGGCTTCGGGGTTGATCGGTTCGCCGACGGTGCCCAGGACCTTGAGGCTGGAGAGATCGCGTTTTTCGGGATACTCTTCGCCTTCGCGCATCAGAGCCCGGATGGCGGTGGGGGCGGTGTAGAACTGGGTGACTTTGTATTTGTCCACCACGTCCCAGAATCGTCCGGCATCGGGGTAAGTGGGCACGCCTTCGAACATGAGTGAGGTAGCCCCGGCGCAGAGTGGGCCATAGACGATGTACGAGTGTCCGGTGATCCAGCCGATATCGGCGGTGCACCACCAGATGTCGCCGTCATGGTAATCGAAGATGTATTTGAAGGTTGCGGCGGTATAGATCATGTACCCGCCGGTGGTGTGCAGGACGCCCTTGGGTTTTCCGGTCGAGCCGGAGGTGTAAAGGATAAAGAGGGGGTCCTCGGCATCGAGCCACTCAGGATCGCAGTTGGCGTCGGCTTTGGCCATCAGGTCATCCCACCAGGCATCCAATTTGTTGTTTACGGGTACGTCAAGACCGGTACGTTTGACCACGATGACCTTTTCGATGCTGGGGCACTCGGCTACGGCGGCGTCGGCCTTGGTTTTCATGGGGATGTTGTCTTTGGGGCCGCGCAAGGCAGTGTCCTGTGTGATCAGGATTTTACATTCGGAGTCCTGGATTCGGTCCCGCAGGGAGTCTTCAGAGAAGGCTCCGAAGACGACGGAATGAATAGCCCCGATACGTGCACAGGCCAGCATGGCGACAGGCAGTTGGGGGATCATCTGCAGGTAAAGGCAGACACGGTCGCCTTTTTTTACGCCCAGGGATTTGAGGACATTGGCGAATTTGCAGACCTGTTCATACAGTTGGCGGTAGGTGAAAGTGGCGTCTTCTTCGGGGGAGTTTCCTTCCCAGATCAGGGCTGCCTGGTCGCCGCGTTTTTCGAGGTGTCGATCCAGGGCGTTGTAGCAGAGGTTGGTTTTCCCATCGATAAACCACTTGATGGAGATATCGCCGGAGAAATCATATTCACGGACTTTGCTCCACTTTTTTTGCCAGTGGAATTGTTCGGCGATTTCGCCCCAGAATCCATCGGGGTCGTCGATGGAGCGTTGATACATTTCCTTATATTGGTCCATCGATTTAATGTGGGCCTTTTCGGAGAATGCAGGCGATGGGGGAAATACGGCACCGGTCTGATTGCCGGTAGGCTGAGATGCACACATTGTGTCAGCTCCTCTTTAGAAAAATTGTATAAAGTTAACTTTTACTTAAAAGTCGAAAACGCGTCTTTTTTATCGACGCGATACGTTTCGCATGGTTCTTCCACTCCGCATAGTGCCGAGTTGAAGACATCTATAAACTGAGTCGTTTTCGCTAAGGTACGTAATGTACAGGAACTTGTATTGGTTCACAAGTCGTGGAACAGCTGTTTGTAATATTGCAAGTGGGTGGATACATGAAATTTTGGCCGATGCGTCGGGATTGCGTCATTTAAAATTTGAATATTCATCTCACAGTAATATTTGTTCCTGGGAGAGGCTATCAGACGGGATGAATTAAGTGAGGGCAAAAAGAAAGCCGGGCTGAATGTTTTGCTTACATTCGCCCGGCTGTTTGTCGGTTTGGATTTAGAATCACTGGTTCTAGAAGGTGACTCGAATGCGGAAGCCGCCGGCGATGGCGTGACTGGGATCCTGGTTGTCGATGCCGCCGGGATTGTCGATGTACTGGATGTCCGGAGTCAGGACAAACCAGGGTGTCAGGTGGATAGCGTAATAAAGTTCATAAATAGTTTCGTTATCCGCCCATCGATTAATACGGGAGCGATAACGTTCTGAACTCATCAACTGGGCCACTGCGAGACCGAGGGTGTCTTTGTCACGTTCGGGGATAAGGCCGGTGTAGGACAGGCCGGTGGACCAAAATTCGTGGAAGAAGCCTGCATCGTGAGGGATGTCCCCGCGTCTCCAGGAATAGCGGAAGAAAGTTCCCAGTCCTTGATTATCTTCCTTGTTTTCCTTGTAAAGCTCTTGATCGAAACTCATGTACCAGCCGACATCGTTGCCTCTTTTTTTAGCTGACTGCCAAGGATAGCGGTACTGATTCTTGGGTGTTGGATCGTAAATCATGCCGAAGCGATAATTTCCGTCTAATTTTCCGTTAGGTGAAGGGATATGGACTTTGAGATTATTTTCCACATACATGAGGAACCAAGCTTCGTCGTGGAAGGTGGAGCCGAAGGTGGGGTTATAGAGTGGGAAACGTTGGGCATCGCCGGTTCCCACGATGAGTTCATACCAATCGCAGGGACGGACGTATAAGGCTATTCCCAGGCCGGCGGCTGAAGCAGTGGGGAAAAGGGGGTTATTATCGAGGGCGGCGTTCATGAACTGTTTATCTTCGCTGTTGGCGTATTTATTTCGGTCCACAATGGTCTGGAAGTCGAGATAGCCCAGTTGGAGAGAGAGTTTATGGTCCAGGAAGTGCTGGCGGTACCAAAGCATATCGATATAGATAGTTTCTTCGAAGTCGGCATCGTCAACGACTTGTTGGTTGGCGCCGGTGTAGCGGTTGATGCCGCTGCCGCCGAATTGGCCTCGGACGTCGAGCAGAGCTTCGGCGTTGGGGATCAAGCCCATTTTGTCGAAGTCGAAGGAGACGATCCAGTCATAGGTGGCGGCGTTTTTTCCTCCGCCGGTATCCCGGCCGCCTTTAAGTACGGAGAAGAAGGTATTGTTGTAGTAGAAGCGGCTGTCGATGCCCATATCGCGCAAGGCGGGTCCGACCTGGAACCAGTCATCGGTCATGGTTGGGGCGTCGAGGGAAAACGGTTTGACGTTTTTGGGCCAATCGGGGTCGAGGGAAAACTCGGGTATTTCGGCTTGCTCGGCCTTGACGTCAGGGGCCTTCTCTTTGGCGGTATCCTTGGCCGGTGTGGCGGTTTGAGCGACGACGAGAGCGTTCAAACATAAGACGATAAGCGTGCATCTCACATGCATTTTTCGGGCTCCTTCTCTAAGTTGAAAGAACAAGTATTTGTTTTTTGTCGGCGTTTTGAGGGATTTGTCTCGCGTTAAATTCGTATTGCAGCCGAAGTTGATAAGAGAGATTCTTCGGAAGCGGCGACCATTCCCTTTTGTTAAGGGGGTGTTGGTAAACGGAATGATTGTCGTTGGCAAGAGGGCGGCAGAGGATATTTGTGAACTTAGTTGTGAAAATTTCGGTTTTCTGACAGTCTTTTTTCAAAAATGTCTGTTTGGTGGGATTTTCGTTTTACAAAGGGAGGTGGCTCGATGAGCTGCTCTATATCCAGGTGTGTGCTGGCACTGGGAGTAATTGGATTAATGGCGGTGGTGGTGGTGATGAGTGCGTGCGGCCCGCGAGAGGAGACCATTGCCCGTGAAGAGGCAAGTGAAGTGGCGGAGCCGGCCCGGCATGCGGTTTATTCGGCGGAATTGCAGGATTTGATGCGTCGGATGAACGGGGATATCGGGAAGGTTTGGCCGCAGGAGGTAGCGGCGGAAAAAGAGGAATTAACAAAGCAGGAGCAGGAGGCACGTTTTCGTCGGGCGGAGCAATTGGCAGAGGCGTTAAAAAAGTCGGCGAAAAGTATTCCTGAGTCTGCGGAGAGCATGGATTTGAATGAAGCGGAGCATCAATCCTTTGATGCCCTGGTGAGACAGTTGCAGTTTCATTCAGCGGAGCTAGCCTCGGCGGCCAAGGCGAAAAACCGTCAGAGTATGCAATTAATATTGGGTCGGATCGAAAATACTTGTAATTATTGTCACACCCAGTTTGATATAAAGCTTAAGCCGATCGAAATTGACTAGATTGTCGATTTGCCGCGATTAAAAAGGCAGCGAGGGTGGCCGACCAATCTTTACCATGGTTAGGAGTGGTGGATTGGCAGGCCACCTTTTCCATTTTTTACTTTGCAAGGGATAGGGATTGTCAGCAGATTGCCCATGGGTGTTGATCGGCTTAGAGAACGGCTATGGGTGGATGGTTAATCAGGCTTTTTTGAGTGAAGGAGGGTTGATATTGTCAGTTCCCTACGGTGTTCAGAGGCCATAAGATGATCATGTGAGCGGTAAGGAGATGTTCTGGCCGATCATTGCCCCGGTTGTGTGATAACTTTGGTTTTAGCAGTAATTTTGGTCTCGTTCATCTGAATTTTTCCGGCGAGTTGCCAGGCTGTTGTTTTCAAGTTGGCGACGTTTACTTGCGCCAGGATTTACTTTATATTGTGGGGAGGTAGTCTGTGGTGCAGGACCGGAAGCAAGGGCACGTTAAACAGCAAGATGTGCTTGTTGGGCCGGGGCGAGGAACGCGGGAGTTTTTGGTCGCGGCGGCAGGTTTTTGTGACTACTGATTTATTTTTGTTGTTCTTGGTTTAAGTCCTGCGGTAGATTATTTAGTACAACATGCCCCGCCGGCGAGATTCCAAACATTCCCCACGGTGGGCTTTTGATGCCCGGCTGGCAACGTCAAGCAAGTAGCAAGTAGTTAAAAGATCGCATGAGATCGCCGACGAGGGTAGCTCGTTTGGGCGGCGGTCGAGAAGTTAAGGAGTCAGACTAATGGGTCAAGGAAATACCACAACGATTGACGGCAATGAAGCCACGTCTTCAGTAGCGCATCGGCTTAATGAAGTGATTGCCATTTACCCGATCACACCTTCCTCATCGATGGGGGAGTTTGCCGACGAATGGTCGGCCAAGGGAAAGACTAACATTTGGGGCGACATTCCGCAGGTTACGGAGATGCAGTCGGAAGCAGGAGCGGCGGGAGCCGTCCACGGCGCGTTGCAGTCGGGGGCATTGACCACGACGTTTACGGCGTCGCAGGGTTTGCTGTTGATGATACCGAACATGTACAAGATTGCGGGGGAGTTGAATTCTTATTGCATGCATGTATCGGCGCGGACGCTGGCCACCCATGCTTTGAGCATATTCGGGGATCATTCGGACGTGATGGCCTGTCGGCAGATCGGCTTTGGGTTGTTGTCGTCGGGGTCGGTTCAGGAAGCCCATGATATGGCTTGCATTGGCACGGCCTCCACGCTGAAAAGTCGGGTTCCCATGCTGCATTTTTTTGACGGTTTCCGCACCTCGCACGAGGTGGCGAAGATTCAGATACTGGATGACGATTCGTTGCGGGCGATGATGGACGAGGAGGCAATCAAGGCCCATCGTGAACGGGCATTGACGCCGGATCGGCCTTTGCTTCGTGGTACGGCCCAGAACCCGGATACTTTCTTCCAGGCCCGGGAGGCTTGCAATCCGTTTTATGACAAGTGTCCGGCGATTGTGCAGGAAGTGATGGATAAATTCGCCGAGGTCGGCGGTCGTCGATACAACTTGTTTGATTACGTTGGCCCGCAGGATGCGGAGCGAATAATTGTGTTGATGGGGACCGGCGTGGAAACCGCGCATTCCACGGTGGAATACTTGATGGAGCAGGGGGAGAAAGTCGGGATTATCAAGGTTCGATTGTATCGGCCTTTCTCCGCGGAACATTTTCTGAAAGTGTTGCCCAAGACCACGAAGGCGATTGCTGTTTTGGATCGGACCAAAGAGCCTGGGGCGGTGGGCGAGCCGATGTTCCAGGATGTTCTGAACGTGATGCACGAGGCCCAGGTGGCGGGCAAGCTGCCCACGCAGCAGATGCCGAAGATCGTGGGCGGGCGTTACGGTTTGAGTAGTAAGGAATTCACCCCGGCCATGGTGAAGGGTGTCTTTGACGAGTTGGCCAAGGAGCAGCCGAAGGCGCATTTCACGGTGGGGATCAATGATGACGTGACCCATCTTTCGATTGATTATGATGAAAGTTTTGATATTGAGCCTGACGACGTGGTGCGAGGGGTGTTCATCGGTTTGGGTTCGGACGGAACGGTGGGGGCCAACAAGAACTCCATCAAGATCATTGGTGAGGAGACGGACAATTACGCCCAGGGTTATTTTGTGTACGACAGTAAGAAGTCTGGCGCGGTGACCATTTCGCACTTGCGTTTTGGTCCGCGGCCGATTCGTTCGCCGTACCTGATCAATCGGGCCAGTTTTGTCGGTTGTCACCAGTTTCTATTTTTGGAGAAGTTCGACGTT
>CAZMVS010000090.1:0-18182 GCA_964569525.1 uncultured Planctomycetales bacterium | reverse complement strand
TGAACGTAAACTTATCCCCGAACGGCGTTCGCCCGACAGCCTCCAGGGAAAGTGTTACCTTGGATGCTTCTGACAATTGCTCAGAAGTTAACGGAACATTCATATCAACCGTTTCATGACGGCCCACGCGTTGCGGCAAGGCAATCTGCTTCTCCGCCGGTCCATGAACATGCAAAACCACGCGCCCTTTGTCCTCCGCCGATCGATTCTCCGCCAGCCAGGCCGCCTCCGCCAGGTTGCGTATTTGCACGCGCACTTTTGCCGGCTTGTCCGTAGCCACCTTCACCCGTACATTTTCTTTCACTTCAACCCATTCACCGTCAGCGTTTTGCACCTTGCACCAATCGAACACGCCATCCAGGTACTTCGGCGGATTGCTTCCATTACAAGGAACATTCCCCACCGCAATCAATGGACAGTCCGCCGATGTCGTTCCCGTGCCCCCCGTGCGCAAACCAACCCATTGGCCGTCATGCACAACCTGCCAAAATTCATTTTTCGCCTTCTCATAAATTCCAGTTAGGCCGTTGGGATGTCGGTCCCGATCAATCTCAATCCAATGATCCACAGGCTCAGGATAAGGGGCCGCCAGAAAGTCACCCGCTTTTTGACGAATAACTTTGGTTACCGGCCGATCTGTGCCATCCGGATTAATCACCCCGTAATCACTATTCTCATTAGCTCGGAATCCCCCCGGATACCACCAGAAGAAAATCCCATCCGCCCGACTCATACTCAACATGCGGTACATATTCGCAAAAAACTCCGCCTGGAATTCGAGCTGTTCCGGCGAAGGCTGTTGCTTGGCGGTGTCCCAGATGGTCGTCCCGGCTTCGGCCCACAACAGAGGCAGGTCCGGTGCCGCCCAGCGTATATACGCATTCTCAAACACGCCGGGTTTAACCTTTTCCCAGTCGCCGATCCGCCCGTACGCTTCCGGCTCAATGATGTCCACCGCCGCCGCCAGGTAGGGGAAGTCGTAACACAAGACATCCGCTTCCCACGTCGGATTCCCCGCGTTGGCCATGCGAAAACTTACCGGATGATGTGGATCCAATTCGCGAATCAATCGCCGGGCCGCACTATATTTCTCATACAACAACGTATCCAGAAATCGCCGATACGCAGCCACCATCCGCCGCCACGGCCCGTCTTTCATCACCTGCTTACCACCGGGATTGGTCACCTTACCATTGGCGTCCCGCGGAACGGTGAATTCCCAGTCTTTCTCTGCCTTTTGAATACTGCCGTACCGTTCCACGATCCATTGCCGCCATTCGTTATCCCACCGTTTCCGCGTCTGATGCGTTCCAAAGCTGGGTTCCCAGGCGATATCAAACGCGAATATGTTGTCATGCTCCCACAACTTGTAATACTCGATAATCTCTTTGATCTTTGCCCATTGAAAATCCATCGGTGTCCCCGGCCGAAGCGAAAGATTCACCTTCAGCCCGAGCTTTTCACAACGTCGCAAAATATCCAGCAGGTTTTGGGCTTCAATCGTCTGATGATAGACAAAAATGGCAATCGAGTTGAAGCCCATCTCCTTGACGTGCTCCAAATCCCGCTGAATCACTTCCGGATCATACGATTGCTTGCCCAGCCAATATTCAAAATAAGGTTGGTCATCCATGGCGATACCCGAAGACGGCATGTAATTGATACCGTTCGCCCGCCAGCGCTTGCCTTTGTGGAAAAATCCGCCATCCCGGGCTTCGACGAAATGCTTTTCTTTCGAAGGCTTCCAGACATGAATATCATGTGAAACACGGTCCACAACCTCGCCGTCCGCCAGCAATTCCGCTGTACATTCGTAACCGTCCGCCGGCCAACGCTTCGGCTGCCAGGATTGCTCAACCTTCTGCACACCGCCTCCCAATTTAATATCCCAGGTTTTCTGAAAAACCTGCTCACCGGAATTTTTATTCTGCACCGTGATGCGCCCCTGATAGTGCTTTTTGTCGGCTACGTCCGGTGCAAAAACCTGCATCCCCAACTGCATCGCCTGATTTTCGAAACAGGTGTAATACTCCGCGCCCCCGTCAAGTATAAAGGCGCCGTCCCGCATCCGCCGTGCCACCAGCCCGATCATCTGCAAAACGTCTTTTTGTTTATACCACTCGTTATCCCCGATCCCGAACGATGCCCACATGCTGTTTTGGTAACGACTTCTGGTATGCACCGTCAATGTTGCCGGTGTTCCCCGCCATTCGCCGTCGGCGCTTTGTGCTTCCAGAAGTGGAATCCACCGCCACGATCGGATTTTGAAAAAGCCACTGCCACGCGGCCGCGGATGTGGAGAGCGAATTTCCTGGGGAACAGAAAGCCCTTCTTGTGGAAGAATGGCTTGGTCTTGACGCACGATAAGCTTGCTCACATCGTCACACTCGAAAAGCTTGTATGTTGGTGAAAGGGTGTCCAATGCAGGAATAGGAAATTGTTTCGGCGCGTTTTCCTCCTTGCTGCTGGCGGTGCCCAGCGGCCCGATCCAGTATTCATGTCGCCCCTCGGGTAAACCCTTGATATGACTGCGGGCTAATCCCACAAAACACGTTTTCGCATTGGCCGGACGAAATACCGTTCCGTGACGCTTCTCCGGCCCCGTCCACAATTTATAATCTTCCGGGTATAAAACGAATTGTTTCCATTCCGTATCCAAGCCCACCGCTGCGTACCATCGCGAACCGTCTTGCTCCCGCCACTCAATGTAAACCTGGCTGGTTTGTGGCGCACCCTTTGCCGAAAAAACGGTCAGGTTGTGTCCCGTCGGGAAAGGATTCTCAATTTTCTGCGGTCCGCGGATGTCCCAGCCCGCTACCGGTTCACTGACCACATGTAACGCACGACTGCCCGGTGCCGGCCCGTCTGCGGTAGTCCCCATTACTCCCTTTTTGTCTTTCGGACCCCGATCCTGTTTCCAGTTTTCAATGTCCCCCGCTTTAAAATCAAAAATAATATGCGGAGGCAGATCCGAAGCATGCTTGAGTTGATACTCATTTTTAGTTAGCCAATTATTCCCATCCAGGTAGTGTTGCTGCTGCCAAAGCGGGGCCTTCAAGGCAATGATGTCCCCACCGGTCTTCGCATACATTTCTATAGCCTTGACCGAAGCCGCCGGCAGATGCCCCGCGTTGGGGAAAACCAAAAGGTCAAGCTTTTCAGTATTAACTTCTTTGCGATCACATAACGCTTTGTATCCTAGTCGTTGCGTATCGTATCCCGAGTTCGACAGTTCTTCGGCGACTGCGCCGATCAAGGCCGGGTCTTCACCTTCCAGGCCGACCTGGACGATGCCTGCCATCGGCTTTTTTTCGACATCCGCCGCCCAAGCCTGTGCTGATACCAATCCGAGAAACACAAGTCCAATTGCCAAAACGGAAAAAGCCTTTGAACGCATCATACAACTCCTTGCTATGCTATGGATCAATTCACATTCAAGGGCGTATTGTAAAGCTTTTTTCCGCTTTTCGCATTCCGGCCCCATGGCCAAAACCTCCCGATTCGGATATCCTGAACCTCCAACGAACCACAAGGAGGTAAACCATGAATCGTAAATCATTGACTCGTCGTAACGTGTTAGCCGGCGGATTGGCCGCCGCCGCGACCGGTACCTTGGCCAGCGCCGGTGAAAAAGAATCCAAACCGTCCGCCGACAACTACCGCCTGCGCCTATCCATCGCTGCTTATTCCTACCGCAAGTATCTTTACGGCGGGCCGGAAAAAGCCACCATGAACATGTCCGATTTTATCGACCTCGGGGCCGAGATGGGCCTCGATGCCGTCGAACCGACCTCCTATTACATCTATGACGATTCCACCTACAACTTACATCAGCTTAAAGCAAAGGCTTTCCGCTTGGGCCTGGAAATCTCCGGCACCGCCATGAACAATAATTTCGTGCTCCCCCATGGCGAGGAGTTGAACAAGCAATTGGCCAAGCTGCACAAGTGGGTCGATGCCGCCGTCGAATTGGGCGCTCCCCATCTGCGCATCTTCGCCGGCAAAAAACGCGAAGGCAAAACACGCGATGAAGATTTCAAGATTTTGGTTGACGCCATGCGCCGGGCGGTGGATTACGCGTCGGCCCGCGGCGTGTTCCTGGGTATCGAAAACCACGGCTACATGAGCGAAACCGCTGAAGACCTGCTCCGTATGGTCGAGGCCGTCGATTCACCATGGTTCGGCATCAACCTCGATTCCGCCAACTTCCACGATCACCCGTATGAACAGTTCGTCCAGGCCGCCCCCAAGGCCATCAACGTGCAGATCAAAACCCACATAAACGAAGGCGGCCAGCGGAAAGACGCCGACTTCCATCGATTATTCGACATCCTGCGCAAGGCCAACTATAAGGGCTACGTGGCTCTCGAATACGAAGGCAGCGATGATCCCCGTACCGCCATCCCCAAGGTAGTCGAACAATTAAAACCCATCGCCGCCGGCCACTGCTGAACCGCGCGACGATAATTGACCTGTGCCTGTGCCACTGCTCTTGAGCAGTGCTTTGCGAGTGTGACTTTGGAGCGTGACTTTGGAGTGCGGTGGCTTTGACACCGCTTTGGATACTATGGAGTGCGCCGGCCCCGACACCGCTTTTTACCAATGTTTGTCATTCCGAGCGCGCCTCGTGTCATTCCGAGCGCAGCGAGGAATCTTATAACCTCGCGCTGTTGGTTATTCCAAACCCGCCGCCCATGTCATTCCGACCGCGCCTTGTGTCATTCCGAGCGCAGCGAGGAATCTTACATCCTTCATAACGCATGTCACCCAAATCCTGCTACATCGGGATGAGAACTCTCCCCCCCCAACTCCCAGAAATCGCTTTCCCCGTAAAAAACACCAAAAACCCCGTAACACAACCTTCCCTCCTCCTTCCGTTATCCCTTTTATGCTTTCCACTGCGCTCCGTTTTCCACCTCCCTTTCCGGAACACGTGGAGTGTTATGTCGCATGGAAACATGGATGAAAAAACATATATACGAAAAGAGCATCGAGACATGAATACTCAAAATTTAACCAACATCATAAATATTTAGCCCGTTCGATTCACCGGAAGGGAACGCTCCCCGCTACCGCCACGCCGTCCCGACTCGATCGGGATTCTGCCCGGCGTAGCCGTCCCGGCGCGCCGGGATTCCCCAAAAATACCCGCTTCCCCGCGAAAAAAAATATTACAAAACAAACCCATTTTAGAAATGACGTAAGGGCCTTCAAAAGCGAAACTTACATCAATATTAAAATCACACTTAGCGGCAAAACAAACCCATTTTGAACCCATTTGAACCCGATTTGTTGCCGGATTCCGGTCGCTTTCAGCAGCAGTATGGCCAGCTGCCAAACAGGTTTCACAGGGGCAATGCCCAAACCATCGGATACAATAATAAATGAAAGGAATGACAAAACGATCGTGCCGATAATAACGATTATGCAACAGGGAACAGCCATGAAAAAGACAATGCTTTATATCCTACCTATGATCGGCTCGCTCCTGCTGACCGCAGCCGCCTGGGGCCAATACCGAAGCATTTATGATACGCAAAACCCCAATCGGCCGTATCAACAGCCATATCAGTCGATTTACGACGACCCTTATAATCCTCAGCCTTTGCGTACCGAACCACTTAGACCTGGGGCAGGGGGGTACTATGTCAGCCAGCCTTCCTCGCAGGCCCGCGGTTATCGAGGATCACGGGGCATCGGTTCCAGCTTCACCAACGATCCGGCACCCCTGTCCTTCACGCCCCGCTCCAGGTTCTCCAAGCTGCCCTACTCCATCCAGGATTACATGCAATTCAAAAGTCTGGACAATGAGCCTTCTCCTTATTCAATGAGCGAGCGAATTAACGCCCATTATGGGGTGAACGTTTCCGGCCTCCCCAGTACCTCGGCCCGTCGCTCTTTAATGGATACATCATATAAAGGTGAATTTTTGGGCAATCCGTTCAGATCACGAGCCTTCTTTGAAACGCAAATCACCGAACGACAACCTTTGCAAGGTCCGCAGTCCTCTGAATCCATGCAACTAGTCAGAACCCGCACCGGCCAACCGGTGACCGGGCCGGTAAACGAAAGACTCTTACAAAGCAACCTCTTCAGCGACGTGCAACAAGTATCCCCCATGCAGCAGGATCCCTACGCACAACAACAGATCCAGGAAGATGAACAAAACGCCCAAATTTCCGATCGCCAGGAATACAAAACGGTTCGCCCACTTTCTGGGGAGCTGGAACAGCAGCAAAACCAAGGCTCCCTCCGTCGCCCGCTGGCCAAGCCTTGGACCAGCCGATTCAAAAAAGATTCTGTTGCAAAAGAGGACCAGCAACTCAAACCGCCGGCCCCCTTTGATCATGCCTTCCAGAAATCACAACCCGAGGCTGGTTCCCCGAACCTGTTTGAGCAAATGCGCCAACAGGTCGAACAGCCTGCCGTCCCAGGCGAGGGCGAACAGATGCCCTCTCAAGCGGATCAGAGCGAACTATTTTTCAAAGCTCCCGGCAAGCAGGACGGACCGATCACCAGCTTCGTGGGAAAGGGCGAATCGGAACTCAATAAAAGATTGAAACTGGCCGAGCAGTTACTTGCCGATGGGCAATACTACAAGGCCGCTGACCAGTATAACTTCGCCCGAATTATGGATCCGCAAAATCCGCTGCCCCGGCTGGGACGGGCGATGGCCTTCCTGGCTGCCGGTAATTACATGACCAGCACAACAAACCTTTTTGCCGCCATCCAAATGTTCAGCCCGCTGGCTTACTTTGACCTTAAGATGGACGCTTTCCTACCTGACCTGCGGGTGCTGGATCGCCGCCGGGCCGAGCTGGAGCAACGCCTTGAACGCCGGGAAGATTTCCGCCTGCGTTTCCTGCTTGGCTTTGCTGAGTATTACAGCGGCTTGAAAGACATCGGCCTGAAAGACATGACGAAAGCTGCCGAATACTTCCCCAAAGAACTAGGAGCCGTTCAACGTTTCGTGGAAATCCTGCAACAGCGGAGCGAAACCCAGCCCGCCAGCTGAAGATCCTTATCCTTGCCATGGCTAACCGCCTGCTGATACCACAAACGCCGCTGATCCCGGTGCTCCTTGCAGCCGATGCTCTTTCCCGCTAGCCTACCGCCATGCAACTAATCGATATCGGCATTATTATCCTGTATTTCCTGGCCGTCATCGGCTTGGGCTTCTGGTACCAGCGACGGGCCAGCAAGAACCTTGAGTCTTATTTCCTGGGCGGCAAGAGTATGCACTGGCTCGCTCTGGCCATGTCCGGCTCCGTCTCCAATTTCGACATCACCGGTACCATGTGGATTGTTTCCATCCTCTTTGTGCTGGGTATGAAGTCCATGTGGCATCACTGGATGTGGGGCGTCATGATGGGGGCTTTCTTCCTCGCCTTTATGGGTAAGTGGGTCCGCAGATCACAGGTCATGACCGCCGCCGAGTGGATGGTCACCCGCTTCGGCAATGACACCGGCGGAGTATTGGCCCGCACCTCATATGCCCTGATGGCGATTATCACTTTGGGAACCTTCATCGGCTATGCCTTCCAAGGCATCGGCAAGTTCGCCGACATCTATCTACCCATGGGGCCTACCGTTTGTGCGATTGTCATCATCGCGGTGACTACCCTTTATGTCCTGTTGGGCGGCTTGTACAGTGTGGTCTTCACCCAGGTATTGCAGACTATATTACTCACCCTGGCCGGCATTTTGATCACCGGCATTGCCTATTTCCAACTCAGCCCGGAGCTGATCGCCGACAAGCTGCCCGCCGGCTGGACTTCACTTTGGCCCACTTGGCGGTTAGAAGGGCTGCCTCAAGACTCGGCCCATTTTGAGTTTTTCGGCGCGCTTGTCGTGGTATGGGTACTGAAGGGTTTCCTGCTCAATGCGGGTGGGCCGGCCCAGATGTATGACTTCCAGCTTTTCCTGGCCTCCAGGGATCCTCGTGACGGGGCGAAAGTCGGGGCCGCCTGGAGCTTCTTTTTGATTATCCGTTGGGCCATGGTTGCCGGTATTACCTTGTTGGCGTTAGTGGGTATCAGTGCCGTGGATGATCCTGAGCAGGTGATGCCCATCGTGTTGCAGAAATATTTGCCGGTGGGTCTGCGAGGATTGGTAATCGCCGGTTTGTTGGCGGCATTTATGTCCACGTTTAGCGCTACGGTTAATGCTGCTGCTTCCTTTGTCGTGCGCGATCTGGTGCAGCCGATGACCTCCGGCGAAACACCGCCCGGACGGATGGTTTTATACAGTCGAATTGCCAGTCTGGCGGTGGTCATCGCTGGATGCACGGTGGGATATCAGGTTGATACTATCGCCGATATCTGGAACTGGATCATGATGGCCTTGGGCGGGGGAGTGATTATGCCCAACGTCTTACGCTGGTACTGGTGGCGGATGAATGGTTGGGGCTATGCCGCCGGCACCTTGACCGGTATTGTGCTTGCTTTGATCCCGGTGGCTTATCCAAGTTGGCCGATCTATTACGTGTTCCCGATCATTGCCCTTGCCTCGTTGGCGGCCTGTATCATCGGTTCCTACGTCAGTGCCCCGGTGAACGATTCCATCCTGGTTTCTTTTTACCGCACCGTGCGGCCATTCGGCCTGTGGAAGCGGGTTCGCCAAGCCAGTGGCTTGAGTAAAGAACAGTTGGCTGACTCTTCTGAAAGTGCCGGCCGGGCGGCCTTCAATACGCTTATCGGTATGGTTGCGGTTACCGGTTATTATCTCTTCCCCATGTACCTGGTTGGGCATTGGCATTGGCGGGCGGGTTGCTGGTTGGCGGCGGCCTTGGTGGCGACTGTTATTCTTGCGGTCACTTGGTATCCGTATTTGCCGGCAGCCAAAGCGGAAGAAGAAACAACTATCATGCCTGAGGCCTCAACCGTACCGGCCGTTGACAAAACGGAACCTGCCGAAGAAACGATTTAAACGAATACGAAACTGCAATTTGGATTCGAACGTGGCGTTTTCATCAGTTGCCAATATTTTCATGGGCCTGTTATTGATTGATGGTCTTCACGATGCGGTCATGCCGGTTCTGAGGGGGTTAGGAGCTGAGCTTTGATTCGTTCGATCATTTGTTCGAGGGGGACGCGTTCCTGGCCTAGCTTGCGGGCCAGCAGAGTGCCGGTCACGGTGTTGATGATCCATTGGGCCAGAACCTTTGGGGGAACGTGGTTATCCAAGTCACCGTTTTGTTGGGCCTCCTCTACGGTTTGTTGAATGTTCTCAAAAAGCTCTTCATTAATTTTTTGTACCATTTCCCGCAAACGTTGTTCGCCAATGGTCAGCTCGCTACTGAGAGTGACCAGCATTTGGCAGGTGGACCATGTGGGGCGGTGGTACAGGGTAACGAGGCTGTCCAGCAGGGCGAGCAGGCGGTCGCGGGGATTATCTTGTTGACGGGCGGGGGCAAAGAGATTTTGTTCGTAATCGCTGCGCGCCTGTTCCAGCACCGCCAGGGCGAGGTGCTCTTTGGTGCGGAAATGATGATAAAAGGCTCCTTTGGTCAGTCCGGTGGACTGTTGGATATCAGCGATGCCGGTGTGGTGATAGCCATGTTCGCTGAACAGGCGGCGGGCCAACTTGAGGATGTCCGCGCGGGTATCCTTGCCGCGTTGTTGGGATGGTTTCCCGCGTTGAGCGGTTTTTGCCTGTTGTGAAGAGGGTTTGGCGTAGTTTTGGCTAAGTATTGGCTGGTGTTGAGTTTGTTTGATCGGTTTTTGAAACGATCCCGAATGCTTGGCCATGGCGTGACTCCAAGATGTAACAGATTGCGTGTAATACATACCGGACGGTCTGTATCTTTAAGCCGATAATGGTGCATCGTCAAGGTGAAAACCATTTTTATTATCGGAGTATTCGGTCGGTTTTAGGGAGCAAGTTTTCTCCAGTATGAGGGCGTTGATGAAGAGAGAGCTGTAAGATATTAATATGGCTATATTTATGATAGATAGGAATTGAACAAAAAGAGTTTTTAGAAGAGCAAAATGTGGTGCAAATCTGATCGGGGAGAGAGGTTACTAACTCGGATAGTTTGTGGGGGATTGATTTTTCATTGTGATTCGAGTCTTGGTTGTGGAGGTTGGCCGTTCGATAGCCGGCTTCGTTTCAATTCGCTTATTTCTTCGATCAAAGTCTTGCCCAGCCTGTATGTTTCATGAATTGATCTGGTATTTATTGTAGAGATACTTTTGCGGTCTTCGGGTGGGTGATTTCGACTGAGCCATGATAGTCGCGGAAAGTGATTTTTGCTTACGGAGGGGACATATGGTTGTTCATGGTGATTGAGGGATGAGATATTTGGGGATTGCCGAAGGCGAGATAGGTTGGAGCAGTTACAGGGGAAATGGGAATTGTTGACAGCATCAAGACGCGTTGCTATATGTTCGATACAATTAGTTGTGGAGAAAACCGGGGGCAAAATCCGTGGAGTTTGGTGTGGAGGGAGATAGCGATTGCTTCTGCTCAAGCCAGGAACCATGGCTTGGGTGGTATAGGATCACAATCACGGTGGTCAAATTGCTCAGCCCTTGGTGCTGACGCAAGCGGGCATCAGTCCGGTGGGGGGGCGGAAGGAGGCTATTTTTGTACATTGTTGGGTTGAATCATTTTGGTATTTCTGGGCAGCGAAGGGGATCTTTGCCGACTTAATGTTTTGTACCCCTTTTTGGTACCACACCAGTTTGGCGGTGATGGGTTGTAATATAAGCAACACCGAAAGGAATTTGGAGTGCAATCCTTGTCAGATGAAATGAAGATCACGAGGCAGGTATCCACCGAGTTTAAGGGGATACGAAATCCTTTCCAAGAGAAGTTGCGTAAAGCCCAGAAGGAGGGTCGCCGTCTGGTTGCGCCGCTTGTTGGGTTTCCCGGAATCAATATAACGGGTTCGACGATCAAGCTGGCTCAGCAAAACTATGGGGAGCACTTCAAAGTTGTCAAGGCCATTGCCGAGACGTTCGAGCCCGACGTGGTATTTCCGCTGATGGACCTGTCGGTGGAGGCCAATGCCTTAGGGCGTTACACGGTGTTTCCAAAGGCGGAGTCAGCCACTGTGGTGAAGGACGTGTTTTTCAATGATGAAATTCCCTTGATGGAGCGGATCAATATTGGATCTGACGCACGGCTTCTCGGTTACGTGGAGACCATGAAGTTGATGCGGATCGGGCTTCCGGAATCGATTTTGAAGGGAGCCTACGTAATTGGGCCATATACGCTTTCCGCTCTGATGATGGGTGCTGATGTTGCGGCCATAGCAACGGTTTTACAGCCTGACGAGTTACATATGGTCTGCGAATTTGTTACGGAGAGGATCCAGGAGTACACGCGGTTATTGATTGCGGCAGGCGCACAGGCGATTTGCGTTCTTGAGCCAAGTGCGGTAATGCTCGGGCCGGACCAATTTGGCGAATTCTCGGTAAACTATGTGCGTCATATCATAGAAAGCTCCAAGTATTCCGGGGTGGCTACCATTTATCATACTTGCGGGAACACCATGTACTTGGTGGATAAGATGGCCGAGTCCGGAGTGGACGCAGTCAGCCTTGATTCCAGCGAGGCGGGGGTTGATCTTCCGGTAGTTGCGGAGCGATTGTCGTCAGACGTTGTCATCATGGGCAATATAAATCCGACGGGAACTCTTCTTAAGGGTAATCCGCAAGAAGTGGAAAAAGAAGTATTCGAGCTTTTGGAGCGGATGGAATTCTGCCCCAATTATGTTTTAAGCACTGGTTGCGACTTGCCTCAGGAGACACCGCTGGAGAATATTCGCGCTTTCATGGAGGCCGGCCGGCAGTATCGGGTAGGATAATTCCGTTTTATGAATATGCGAACGTCTTGTTCCTGAATAACCACTGAACAATCCGGTACGTCGTATGGGGGAGAGGGCGATGTCTGCGCGGCTTATGGCTTAATGATCCGAATCAAACACTTCAAGGCCGAAAATTATAAAGACAACAAATATCAAATCGACTTCCGCAATCGGTCTGACAAAGATGAGCGGTTGTATTTTCCTGTTTCGTTATAATACAAAGCGCATAAAAAACGGTATCCAGTAAAAAAACCGGGTACCGTTTTTGTCAAGTTCAGTCATTATTATATTTGTCAGCGTCGCAACCTGAAAAACCTGGACTCATAAGGTTCAAAGTGAACTTTATTCACGTCCACCTTTATGGTCCGTTCCAGGACATCCACTTCATAGACGGTTTTGAGTTTCTTAAGCAAATCAGCATTGCCCAGGTGAACAGTAGCCTTTTTGCCTTCGATTTCGCGCAGATGGAGGATCATGGAATCTTTTGAGTAATAGGAGGGCCGAATTTGGGCCATCAAGACATTGGGGGTATCGAGTTTCAGGAGAGAGCCTGACATTGGGCCTTCCTCATTTTCACCCGGATATCGCTGGGTGGTGACCAGGGGGATTCGCGAGGCCCGGCCGAACTGGGCAGCTTTGGTTTCGCTACGATCCGTAGTGGAGGTAAGGGCGTAGTGCCAGTTGAACTCGCCTTCCTGTGTGGCTCGGAAATTGGTGAACCAGTAGTTGTTCATCACCCAGGAATAGACGTGGGGTTGTTCGATGGTGATTTGCTTCATCCACTTGCCCATATTCAGCCCGCCGAGATGAACCAAGGGGACTTCATGGCTGGACCACACAATCTGGCCGTCGTCGTCCCGCACGCTAAGGTAATGCTGCACGGTGTTCCAATCGGAGGAGGAGCCGGGCAACAAGTCTTCGGGTAGATGGACCGTTCCGCCCTGGGCCTCGTAGGCCATTTGCCCATCAGGCATGTTGAAGGGGAAGGCGACATAAACCGCTTCCGGGTCAGTGTTTTTGGTTTTGCGAATGGAAAAGACAAACTCAACAAGTTTCGCATGTTTGTACAGGCGGATTTCGCAACGGATGCCCTTATCTTTAGCGCCATCCATGTCCGCCGTAAACACCATGGTTTTGAAGACTTCGTCATCGATACCGGGCTGCGGCTGAACGTTTGTTACCGTGGAACGTTCAAAGTTTTCCGGCCGATTATCTCGACGGTTTTTATTAGCCATCACCTCGTGGATCATTTGGCCAAGTTTCCACTGGCTGGATTGATCGACCAGTTCCCGGCCGGTTTCCTTGTCCACCATGCTGGTGACGGCCCCGGTTTGGGGATCGGCCTGGATTTTGTAGTATTCGTTTTCCAGGACGGAAGTGGGTTCTGCTTCCTTCACAAAAGAAACCAATTCACCGCCGGATTCCGCGTAACCCAGGAGCTGAAAGCCGGCTTGATGGAAGACCGGTTCCAGTTTGGGTTTGAATTCGGGGCGGGTTTGAACTTCAAAGACCTTATAGCCCAGTGGAGGGACGTCTTTCGCCCAGATGATCCATTTATAGTAATTGCCTTCCCGTTCGACATATTGGGTAGGGATTTCTTCGCCCGTGGTCAAATCGACGATCTTGTTGCGGCGATCGGGGGGCATCCAGTTATGTTCGATCTTGACGTGGACGGGTCCGGAACGTTTCCAGTTCAAAGTATTAAAGACGGTGACGGTATAGCCGTCGGTGCGGGGCACGTAGCGTTGGAGGTGCCCGAGGGCTTCCTGTCGGAGCATACCGGCATCAATCATGGAGGACCAGGCGAATGATGATTTTTGTCCCCATTGGATTCCGGCGTGAGCGGAGAAGGGATCACGGATACTCTTATAAGAGCCGAAGGTGTGTTCGTCATAGAATAACAGACCTTCCTGGATGTCCATTATTCGTTGAGATACTTCATTTGCCAGCCAGGTGCCTTGGTACGAAGCCATAGCCAGTAGGGCGTCGATTTGTTGCATGGCGGAATGGGTATTTCGTGAAGCAGCGGTGGTCAGGGCAGCGGAGGCGAAACCATCCGTCCACCAGTCGGACCAGGCTTGGCGTTGTACGGGAAGGTCGTCGCCGTAGTGTTCTTCCACGTGAGAAAGGAAGTTGCTTACCGTGGAGGAGCGGAGTTTGGGCCAGGTGTATTTTGCGTTGAAGGCCTTGATCATTTGGCAGGGGATGATGGACGGTGAGGAATTGTCGGTGCGGTATCCGGAGTATTGAATCGCAATGTGATCGTAGGGGTAGCCTTTCTGGTTCATTTGTTGCAGATAGACGAGCAGGCGGTCGGCGAAGTCTTCGGGGTCGCCTCGGTGGATCATCAGCTTGTTGCCGCGCATGTAATGATCGGCGCGGAAGGCCAATACCTTGTTGCCGCTGGGTGACGCCCACCAGAAGGGGGTGGGATGATCGGGGTAAGGCAGAAGGGATCGGGTATTGTTAATGCCCATGTTGAGATATTTGATGCCGACCTGGTTGAAATAATCGGGCATGCACCAGGCGATACCGTTGACGTCATTTTGCATGGCGGTGCGGATGTTGGCGCCCAGTTTGTCACGGATCGTGCGGATGGATTGCATGGAGGCGGCCAGTGAGGTTTCGTCGGCAATTTCGGCCATGTTCAGGAACATGCCGGCGATTTCAATGCGGCCTTTTTGGACCCATTTTTTAAGGCGTTCGATTTGTTCAGTTGGTCTTCGTTTGAGGTATTCGCGGACGGCCCAGGTGAGTTCGCAGCTCCAGCGGAATTTGTCGTCATCGTTCCACTCGTCGGTCAGTTTGCAGTAATCGAGGGCGTCGTCGATGTGGCTAAGGTGTTTGGGAAGGATTTCCGACTGAGGATGCGTGTAGCCGATGTCCGTGTGTGTGTGTTGGACGAAATCCACGTGCCATTTGCGCACGGGTTGGAGGGTATAGCTTTGTTGGGCAATGGTTTTGCCATCTTTTTGGACGGCAATGTTCAAGGTCGTTTCCTGCTCGACGGCGGGTACAAGTAAATGGGCGTGTGTGGGTTTTTCGGCGAGCTGTACTTCTTTTGGTTGGGCGCCATCGGCCTGGATTGAGACCGTACCGGAGCCGGCACTAAGGGTGACCTGGATGGGCTGATGCATTTGGCCCTGGATATCCTGTAAGGCGGGCAGGCCTTGGATAGCGGATATGGTTTGTGCGGAGAGGGCGGTGGAGGCACTGAGACCGATCAGGGCCGCGATAGTCAACGGGATTGTGTATCGTTGAAGAGAAGAAAGGTAACGGAGTTTTGTGTTTCGCATGACATTATCTCCATGGGCTGAAATATGGATTAATAATTTCCGCATGGGGCCGAACGTTAGAGGTTCGGCATCTGATTGTAGGTAATGATAACGGATTTACCATCGGATCGGAACCGTTTGCAGGCGGTGGTGAATTTGTTGAGCGGGGCGGTAATGTTCACGGTGGCCAAAGGCGGGAATTGCAATGGTTTTGGGTTTAATAGTGACATTGTCGGGCGGCGCGGGCGAGAGCGTGGAGGTTTTCGGGTGGTGCGTCGAAGAAGTGATCTGAAGCGGAGCAGATATAGCCGCCGTTTTGGCCGAAGCCTTCGAAGAGGCGGTGGATTTCGGTGTGGATTTGTTCAGGTGTGCCGTTGGTGAGGACGTTGAACTGGTCGAGGCCGCCAATCATGGCGACTTTACCGGTAAAGGCTTGGCGGACTTTTTCTGGATCGCTAATGTTACCTCCGGTACCCGGTGGGGAAAGGGTTTCGGAGGCGTCGGTTTCGTTTTCGGGGATCAGGTCGAGCAGGTGCATCATGCCGCCGCAGGTGTGGTAAGTAGTCAGGTGGCCGATTTTGTGCAAGGCCCGGTGCATTTGTCGATCGTAAGGCAGGCAAAATTCGCGGTGGATTTTGGGGGAGATGACGGTATCGCTGCCGGAGCCGCCGCCGGTTTCGATGAGGTCGAAGCGGGCGTCGGTGAGTGAGTCCTCGATGTATGCGAGTTTCTTTTCCAACAGGGTTTGCAAGAGGCGATGAACCCATTCGGGATCGTCGATGGCCTTGAGGATTAATTCAGAGGTATCCATCAGGCAGCAGGCGTGTTGCCAGCAGCCGGGTTGTTCGCCCCAGACCAGGCCGCGGAGAATACCCGCGTCGCCGATGCGATTGTAATAATCGGCGACTTTTTGTTTATCCAAGCGGGGAACGGGCATGTATGAGGCGATGAGGTCCAAGTCGTCTGGTTTTTTGATCAGGTGTTCGGTGATCCAACGGGTTTGTTCGTTTTCGCTGGTTTGCCAAGTGAGGATGCCGTCGGGTGTTTCGACGGTGTGGCGATAGGTTTTGTTATTCGGGTCGGGATCGGTTAGCTCGATGGTTTCTTTCCATTGGGAGGGGTGGTCGGTGATTTCGCCGGTTTGTGGAATGAGGTATTGCCCGGTGGTGGCGACGCATATACAGGAGGCGTCTAGTCCGCAGGTTTGAAAGGCGGTCAGTTCGTCCATGCCGTCCATGTAATGATTCAGGTGATAGGGCTGCCACTGGTGGAGGGTAGCGGGTAGGCGGTCAGGCTTTTCCTTGTGCAGGGCACGGAGCAGGCGTTCTTTTGAGGTCATTTGCGACATATTTGTATTTTTGTTCCAGTGAGTGATTCCGCTTAATCGTTGTCAGGGTTTTATTGTAATTCCTTGATGCGGATATTACGAAACCATACTTTGCAGCTGTGGTCCTGCAGGCCGATGACGCCGTGTTGTAAGCTGTTTTGTAAGGGCCGGATATTGTCCATGTTGATATCCGAAAGTGTTTTTTCATTTATGCGGATGGAGACCTGTGGGCCGTGGCAGGTGACTTCGACGGCGTTCCATTGGCCCGGAGGATTGGCGGCGTCCACCTTGGGCGGGAAGATGCCGTAAATTGCACCGGAAGTTTCGTGGGCGTTCGGCGGGTTGTTGAGTTTTCCGAAAATCTGCATTTCCATACCGAATCGGGAGGCTCGGCCGTCGAGGGGGCCGCGAATAAACAGGCCGCTGTTTCCGTTTTGAAGTATTTTGAATTCGAGGCGGAGGATGAAATTGTCGTACAACCGTTTGCTGCGTAGCCAGGCGTAATTGCCGGTGCCGTTGCAGTAAATGGTTCCGTTTTGGACGGACCAGCCTCCCCAGTTGTCAGTCAGAGTGGTCCAGCCGTCGAGGGATTGGCCATCGAATAGCAGGTTAAAGCCTTGTGCTTTTTCTTCGGGGCTTAATTTTGCTTTCGGGTTATTGGGATTGGTTGGTGGGGGGAAGGATTTTTGCAGTCGGGTTTGACGCGCCTTTTCCTGAAAGTCAGAGAGGTCGTCTAAGTAAGGGCTGTGTACGTTTTTTCGCATGAGGAATTGATCGACAGGGAAGGCGGCTACATCACCGACGAGAAACTTTAGCTTGAGATGCCGGTGGGGCCACGCTTTGAAGGCTTTAGCGGCTAACTTAACGGCGTTGAAACATGTTTGCAGGGCGTCGGCTTTTTGAGAGAAGAAAAGCAGGGCGTTGGTATCCGTCGGATTCAGGATTTTTCCGGGAATGGCCACCATGGCCTTTGGGTTGGCCTTGTTAATGATCCGAGCGAGTTCAATAAGGTGATCGGGATCGTTCATGGGGAAGGGGCAGGTGTCTTGCCATTGGGCGGTGCCGAATACGTCGCCGAGGACGAAGATTGCGCTGTGCCGGTGGGGTAGCAGTTCGGCGGCGGTTTTGACGGCCTGGCGATAGGCGTCAGCGGAAGCCAGGTAGCAGCGGGGGTCGGCGGAGAAGAGGTTGATCACTGTACCAATGTAATGGTTGCGGATGGCGCCGGTGAGTTTGGTAAAGCGTTGGGCTTTCTCGGTGTTGTGAGGGGTGCCGTCGAAGTTGAAGAAGTGGACGCGTTGATCGGGATCCTGAAGGCGGAGGCCGATGCAGTTGATTCCGTTGGCGGCCAGTGGGCGGAGCTGTGTTTTGAGTAGATGTTCGTCAGTGAGCAGGCTATTCCAGTTGTGGATTTCGCAGCCCCAGGGGTCGAATTTCCCGAGAGCGTAAATCTGGCTGTTTTTAATCCAGAAGATGTTTCCAGCTATGGCGGCGGAATAAAAGGATAAAAAGCAAATTAAGGCAAGCAGGCTACGGATGCGAATCACTCTTGTTCTCCTTCTTTCTCCTTCAAGGATTCGGAGGCGTTTGGGTCACGGTGATATTTTTTGCCCAGGATGCGGATGACGTCTTGGCCGGACTGGCGGATCCGGTTAAGCAGCCTTTTAGCCCAGACGAACTCGGTGCCGAGGATGGCCAAACCGGCGAGGATGGTAAGCAAGCCTTGTCCTGGAAGAAGTAAAAGGGCGATCCCGATTAATATGACCGT
>CAZMVS010000089.1:0-6520 GCA_964569525.1 uncultured Planctomycetales bacterium | reverse complement strand
TTTTATTTGAAAGTGACGGCACACAACGCCCCTGTTCGAAAGACATGTATAAGCCCAGGCTTGAGAATTATGAAAACCATCTTGGTTACACGGACAAGTTAGTGGGTAGGTTTGTGAACATGCTGAAAACAAGGGGGACGTATGATCGTTGCCTGTTGGTTATCACCTCTGATCACAGTTGGCGGGCGGATCCCAAGCGGGACCATGAGAAGCCGAACACGCACGTTCCCCTGTTTATCAAGTTGCCGGAACAGGAAAGCGGTTTGGTTTTGGGGGAGCGATTCGAGCTGATTCACCTGGGGGAGATTATAAAAGAAGTTATTCAGGGTGACACAGACACCATGGATATTGTCAGTCGGTTAAAGGCCGATGACAAAGTCAGTATGTTGACCGGGCCGTAAGTGGTTTTGGAGTGGGAAGTGCATCGCGAGGCGGAGTGAGGAGTGGGGTGGCAAGAGTGTCGGTCGGGCAAAAGCCTTTCATTACCTCAAGTCTATGATGGCACATCATTAGATGATTTCCAAAAAGCATCCGGAGGCGTGTCTTTCATGGCCTGGCGGACTTTTCGAGGGCCGCCTTTCTGGAAATGGTCACAGCACCAGGAGACGAAGCGGTGCATTCGCTGTTGGAAGCGCGCTTTGCTGAATTGTTGGGCGTGTTGCCGGATTTGTTCGGCGGGCCAAAGGGTGGTGTTTTGTTCAAAGCGTTCGATTGCGGCGGCCAGGGCCTGTGCTGTTTGTTGTTTGAAGAATAGTCCCGTTTGATCGGGCAGTACGGTTTCCAAGGCGCCGCCGGCGGCATAGGCGATGACGGGGCGTCCGGCGGCCTGTGTTTCTACGGGGACCAGGCCGAAATCTTCTTCCCCGCAGAAAAGAAGGGCCTTACAACGTCGCATGTGATCGCGCACGACGTGCTTGGGTTGATAGCCAAGGACTTGCACGGTTGGGCCGGCCAATTTTTGCATGCGGGCAAGTTGCGGGCCGGTGCCGATGACCACCAGTTTACGGCCCAGTTGGTTGCAGGCTTTGATAGCCAATTCATTGCGTTTGTAGGGGACATGTTCACCGACGACGAGGTAGAAATCTTCCGGCGGTTGGGGCAGCGGCCAATCGGTGTTCACCGGTGGGGGGATGACTACGGACGGACGTTGATAATGGCGGCGGATGCGGTTGGCCACATGGTGGCTGTTGGCGATAAAGGCGGTGACCGTGTCGGCGGCTTGGCGATCGGCCCGGCGGACGTAAGGGGCGAACAGGCGCAGGCCGGCGCGGTTCAACAGGTTGGAGCGTGCGTAGTATTCGTCGTACAAATCCCAGATATAGCGGATGGGTGAATGGCAGTAGCAGATTTTCAGCGCGTCGGGTTGGGTGCGGATGGCCTTGATGAGGGCGGCGTCGGAACAGATGACGGTGTCGAAGCGGCGGGCGTCGAGGTGGCGTGAGGCGAGTGGTAACAGGGGAAGGATTTTTCGTTGCAGGTTGGGGACGGCGATGAGGGATTGCAGCGGAGAGGTGTGGATGCGGCGATCGGTCAGGGGTGATTCGAGTTGTTCACGGCGGGTCAACAAGGTGAAGATGGGGGCGTCGGGATACATTTCAGCCAAGGTAGCCAGCGTTTTTTCCCCGCCGCGCATGGAGATCAGCCAATGGTGGGCCAGGGCGACGGATTGTGGGCTGATATCGGACTGCATGGGGCTTATTGTCGCGACCGACGATCGGCTGGCAAGGCAGGGGATTGCGGTTTACCGCGTGTGGCGAATGTGCTAAAATCAGGAAAAATCAAGGCGGCCTCATCTCTTTGCTCATTGGCTGCTGAAAATACCGATCCGGGGCGTAGCTCAGCCTGGTCTAGAGCGCTTGACTGGGGGTCAAGAGGTCGGAGGTTCAAATCCTCTCGCCCCGAGTAAAAATGCCAGTTATGAAGACTGGCATTTTTTTACTAGAGGGGTAGAGCCGTAGAAAGTTGAAAGTGGAAAAGGTGGGGACCTGCACCTTCGGTTTCGCTTCATGGGCGATATTGATGTTCTACCCCGGTCTCCCTAGAGCAGGAGATCCGGAGAGCAGTAAGGGAAGGCCGGGGTTTAGAAAGCAGATATTTTCCGCATTAGAAAAATGTGCTTACCTGCGATCTACTGATTACCTGTTTCGGCTTGCCTGGGCTGCTCAGAAGATTAATGGTTATGGCATTTCTGTTTGAGGATATTTTGTTATATCAGAAAGCAGTGGACCTGGGCGGTTATATTACCAAGTTATCGAAAGAAATTTCCTCACGATTGTTATTTTCTTGCTGATCATCTCAAAAGATTATTATTGTGTTGAGGGGCAGTGATTGAAAATTTATGAACCGGTGAATAAAAGGCCGGCGCATAATCCTGCATATATAACAGTTCTTTGCGTCTGAATAAGTATTACAAAGCAATGCGTGCTTAATAAAAGAGGAAAATGCTGTTCTTACCCTTCTTAGGCGAATATAATTTTTCGCTTATTTTGGCCACATTGAGTGGAAGGCGTTTGTGCATTCAGGCATAAAGGTACCCATTTTACAAGTACGGTACGTGATATACGTATGGCGGTATGCGATCATTGGATTGCTTATAGTTTTGATGTTTGGCTGGTTGATGTGACAGGTGTTTGTACCAGAAGAACGATAATTAGAAAAGTAATCCGGCTAAGCCTGATTATAAATAGAATTAAGTTTATTAATGGATGGGAAATTTAAGGATTCTTGGATTTGATAAGTTATATGTTGGGTTTTCGCTCCATTTGATGATTCAGCTTAACATGAACCTTATTAGCGCATGTATTACATGGCAGGGATAGTTTGATAAGTGGACAATCATTGGTGCTGTTGAATGCGATTGGCGGTTGGAGCATATGCATATGCCTTCGAAGAGGAGAAAACTAAGAAAAGCGCGTAAATGTTTCATCTAAGTTGAGTTGAATTGTTGAGCGTCGGGAAAATTTTGTGATTCGGAGTGAGCATAACCAAAGGTTCAAGAGGTCTAAAAGTAAAGTGATATGCCTCTTTCGGTGGGAGAGGATGAGATGAATGAGCCCTTTGTAGATGAAGCATGGCTTTTAGAGCACTTGCGTGAGTGCGTGATTCTTACAGACTCACGGGGGCGCGTGACCTACATTAACCACCACTGTCACGTATTTATTCGGCAGGCAACCAGTGATTTGTCAGGTAAACACTGGAAGCAGATATGTCGATTTCGTCCTCGCGATCGCCTGCAATTGGAGGCCATGCTTGATAGGCCATCCAGTGAGCGTATGCCTATAACCGTGGAGGTTGTATCTTACGACAATCGTTGTTATCGCCTATCAATTAGTGTTTACGATGATCCCCATGACAGTGGTAGGAAAATGATTTGTATTGACGATGTTGAGGCGGGTTTTGAGAAGGGGCATGAGTCGGGAGGTGGTAATGGTCATCCAATACTGGTTACGCATAGCAAAGTGATGCAGATGGTATTTCAGCAGATCAGCGACGTTGCGCGAGTTGATGCAACGGTTTTGATAGAGGGCGAGACCGGGACAGGCAAGGAGTTGGTTGCGCATGCGATACATGATTCAGGGGAACGAGCCGGCAAACCTTTCATACCCGTGAATTGTGCAGGTTTAACTGAGTCGCTGGTGGCCAGCCAATTGTTTGGGCACAAGCGCGGAGCGTTTACCGGTGCGGTTGCGGATCAGAAGGGATCTTTTGAGGCTGCCGACGGCGGGACAATATTTCTTGACGAAATCGGGGATATTCCGCTTGCCATGCAGACTTCCCTGCTTCGCGTTTTACAGGAAAAAGAAATTATACGCGTTGGCGAATCCACGCCCCGTAAGATTGACGTGCGTGTTATAGCAGCCACGAACCAGGATTTGGATGCCCTTGTGGCATCGGGGGCATTTCGCAAGGACCTGTTGTATCGAATTCGTGTATCCCGGATCCAAGTGCCACCGTTGCGGGCGCGTAAGGAAGATATTCCGGTGCTGTGCCAGGCATTTATAGATCGGCTATCCGCTGAGCATCCGAGCCAGGCTGAACATATCAGCGATGAAGCAATGCGGATACTTACAGCTTACGATTGGCCGGGCAATATTCGAGAGTTACTCAGTGCTATCGAATCCGCGGGAATCGCATGTAAGAATAAGCAAATTCGGCCTCAGGATTTGCCCTCAGAGTTAATACAGTCACAAAATAATAGGCAGGGATCCAACGGTTCGCGCGAGACGGAAAAGATTCGCATTGTTGACGCGTTGCGCAACGCCGGCGGCAACCGAAGCGCGGCTGCCCGATTACTTGGGATCAGCAGGGCGACACTTTATCGACGCCTGGGTGATCTGAACCTTATGGCTGCTCGCTGATGTTTTTAGCGATTTGCCGAGGACGTCTCATTTGAGACGTTATTGAGACACTCAAAGAGACATTCTTTGTCTCATGCACTCCCGTTTTCATCACCAATTTGTAGATCATTTCGCAACAAGTTACGACCTTACAAGGATTTTGATCGAAGAAAACTCTGGCATGCGATGTGTAGGCTAAAATCCTGAGCAACTCGGTCGTCTTTTAAAGACCTAACTTGCCAGGCGGTGTTTATCATCGGTTATTCGGCAGTGGATTTATGTGTATCAAGGCCTTAAGGGGGGATGTGTGTCGGCGTGGACGGACCGGAAGGTGAGCTATACCAACGAACAAATTCGAACAGCAGAGATGCGTGCCAGAACCATGTCTGGAAATTTCGAGACGTATGGGTGGACCCATGAGCGGTCGCGTTTTCAGGCGATGCTAAAGAGTTCCGCTATGCAGTTAATTCGCCAACAGATTGCCGAGTTGGCGCAGGTGGATACCCCGGTCTTGGTCGAAGGTGAGCCGGGGACCTGCAAAGAACTGGTAGCGCGAGAAATACATCTTTTAAGCAATCGTGCCAAAAAGCCTTTTGTTGTTTTTCAAAGCGTGGGACTATCCGAGCAAGCGATGACGGATCAATTGTTCGGAACGGCGGCTAGAAATGCGTCACCGCTGAGAACGGGATGTTTTGATAAGGCCGACGGCGGCACGCTATTCCTGGATGAAGTAGGCAACCTGACATTGAGTCTTCAGGCCCATTTGGCAAGGGTTTTGAAGGATAAAAGAGTTGGTCGGCCTGATCAATCTCGATGGTGTTCGATGGATGTACGATTGATTTGTGCAACGCGAATGAATCTGAAGCGGGAAGCGGAGGAAGGATTGTTTTATCACGATTTGATCTATCGTATCAGTGTGGCCAGAGTGTCGTTACCACCGTTACGAGAACAGCGGATCAACATTCCTTTACTTGCGGATTTATATCTTCGTGAGAGTCGATCGAAATCCGACAAAATGATTGAAGGTTTTAGTCCTGAAGTGATGCGTGTGCTGTTGGCATATCGTTGGCCGGGCAACGTCAGCGAGTTGCAAAGTGTGATCGAATACGCGGTTCTGAGGTGTAAGGAGACGGTAATTAGCTTGAGTGATTTACCTCCGGAATTGGCCCAGGCGGAGATGCCTCAGGGGCCGACTTCAATGAGCGGGGAGAAAGATCGGATTCAAGCAGCTTTGCGCGCCGCCAAAGGCAATCGCACCCTTGCGGCGCAATTTCTGGGTATGAGTCGGGCGACTTTATATAGGCGTATTCATGGATTGGGTATTGAGGTCAGAAAGCAGGCGGGAGACAGGAAAAAGCGCCTCATGTGAGACAGTTATGAGACAATTATGAGACATCAACGCGCTTCACATAGTTCGGGGCTTATAGGAATCGGATTTTGCCTAGTGAATGCAAACTCATTGCTTCAAAGGCATTGCGATGTATCAAAACGAGTTGGCATACGAATTGATAAGCAGTGTTGTTGTATTCGCTACCAGCGTATTGCGCGGCCAGTGGCGATTTAGTGCATGAATTGAAACCGGGGCCGACGTCAGACTCCGGGTGGTATTGAAAAAGGACGCCTGATTGGCGAACACAATCACATCGGTGCAACTCTTAGCGATCGGAGGTTGGTACGATGATTTGCAATCCGCTCTCTAAAACCGTCATGGTAAGTCTCGTCACAGGCTTCCTGATGATCTCGGGATGTCGCGAGCATTACCCGCATTCTGCTACCTGGATGGTTACCGGCGATACGATTCCCACGCATCCGGAGCCGCCTGAAGGTGGGTATTACACCAACTGGGATCCATATGCGGCAGAGATTCAGCTCGAGCCGTCATCAGATGTAAATTACGTTGGAACCCAGCACGTATTTGTAGCTACTGTCCTCGATGATGAGGGCAAACCGCTGCCTAATCGGCGTGTGGAGTGGATTGTCGCCGACGGTGGAGTCGGTGACATTGTAGAAGTGGATGAAAGCGGCTGGCGTGCCTCACGTGGGTACAAGCAGGATAATCATTTCGCGGTGTCGCATACCAATAACTGCGAGCACGTGTTGGATCGGGGTAATGATGATCCTGCTGACGACGTTGAGTTGGGAGTTGGGCAGACGTGGTGCGTGGTGACCTCTCCGGTGGAGGG
>CAZMVS010000088.1:0-2141 GCA_964569525.1 uncultured Planctomycetales bacterium | reverse complement strand
ACCCACGGCAAAAGCACCACCACCGCAATGGCCGCCTACGTTTTACGCCGGGCCTGCCTTGATCCTTCGTATGTGATCGGCGCCGCGGTCGATCAGCTCGGAGGCGGATCGGGCGTCGGCGACGGAAAACATTTCGTGGTCGAAGCCTGCGAATATGATCGTTCCTATCTCAATCTTCGTCCTAAGCTGGCGGCGATCTTGAATATCGAGGAGGACCACCTCGATTACTATGACGACTTGGCGGATATCATTAACTCCTTCACTGACTTTGCCAACTTGGTGCCCTCTGATGGACTCCTGGTGGTCAACGGTGAAGATCGCAACGTCCTCCGGGCTGTCGCTCATACCCGCTCATGCGTGGAAACCTTTGGCTTTGAAAGCAAGGCTGACTGGCGAGCACAGGTGCTTACAACGAAAAACGGTTGCCGACAATTTCGGGTATTACGTCACAACAAGCCTTTAACGGAAGTGCAATTATCCGTTCCCGGACGTCATAACGTAGCCAACGCGTTGGCCGCCATGGCTCTTTGCTTCCATGCCGGTGTTGAACCGGAAACCATTGCCAAGGCCTTAGGTGAATTCCGCGGTGCCGACCGCCGTCTCAGCCTGCGCGGCCAAATCGATGGCGTCTCCGTGGTGGACGATTACGCCCATCATCCCACGGAAATCCAGGCGACATTGCGATCAGCCAAGGAATATTATGACCCGCGGAACATGTACGTGGTCTTTCAGCCGCATCAACATTCGCGAACCCGCTTCTTCCTCAACGATTTTGCCCGCAGCTTCGGTTCCGCCGATACGGTGATCGTCCCGGATATTTATTTCGTACGCGACAGCCATACGGAATGTGAATTGATCGACTCCATCGACCTCGTCGAGCGAATTCATCTGAACGGCGGTGACGCCCGTTATGAAAAAAGTTTCGCTCGCATCGTGGCTCAACTTTGCCGGGAAGTGCAACCCGGAGATTTGGTCGTCACCATGGGCGCCGGAACGGTTTGGCAGATCGCCGATCAGTTGCTCGAGTGCCTTAAGCGTACACGCGGCAACGGACGGGGAAAAAAATAAAATCGTGACCGAGTATAGCCATGACTTTCCCGAACGGCTTAAAACAGATTACCACCGAGCATGAGCTGCTCGCTACCCATACCTGGTTCGGTATCGGCGGGACCGCCCGGTGGATGATGCGCCCCCAGTCTTCGGAACAAGTCACCGAGGTGGTCCGCTGCTGCCGCGAAGAAGAAATTCCCTTATACAAGCTCGGTCTCGGGGCCAACCTGCTGGTCGCCGACGAAGGTGTTGACGGCGTTGTCATTCGTTTGAACGCTCCCGCTTTTCGCAAAATTTATTGGGAACCGGACCTCCAGCTCGATGCGACCGGCCATCATGACCGCACCGCCGACAAAGTCACCGTTACCGCCGGTGGCGGGGTGGATATGAACCGTTTGGTCTTAGACTCGGTTCGCAGAGGATTGTCCGGCCTGCAATATTTGGCCGGCATACCGGGAACCATCGGCGGCGCCTTGCGCATGAACGCCGGCGGCCGATGGGGTCAGGTCGCCGACGTGGTCCGCGAAGTTACCGTGGTCGATGCCCTCGGAACATTACGCACTATCCCCACGCAAGAAATCGGCTTTGCCTATCGCCACAGCAATCTACAAGACATGATTATCTGCCAAGCCAAGATGGAGTTGACGCCCGACGATCCTGAACGTATTCGCCAACAATTCATGGATATCTGGGAACATAAAAAAAGTACTCAGCCGTTGGCCCATGCCAGCGCGGGGTGCATCTTCAAAAATCCTCACGGCCAAAGTGCCGGGGCCTTGATTGATCAAGCCGGTATGAAAGGCAGCACCGTCGGCGGCGCCTCCGTTTCCAAGGAGCACGCCAACTTTATCATCGCCAAAGAGGGCGCTACCGCCCACGACGTGTGCAATCTGATCGGGCGAATCCGCAGGCGGGTGTTCGAAGAGTTTAGCGTGGAACTGGAGACGGAAATCGAGATATGGGGAAAATGTGGAGTCCTTGTGGAAGGATGATTTTACTCTGAAGGGGAATCTGAAAATCGAAACGCGTTCGCAGCAGAAAAGGCAAAACATGACGCGATTGGCTGACAAAACCATTGATCAAAATGTTAA
>CAZMVS010000087.1:0-26641 GCA_964569525.1 uncultured Planctomycetales bacterium | reverse complement strand
GGACATGGCCCGCTTTATCACCGGCGACGAGATCAAGGAAGTCAGCGGCGCCGTCGCCGAAACCTTCATCAAGGAACGTACCCTCCCCAGCGCCCTGGCCGCCGGCAGCATCAAGGGTGGTGCCAAGGGCGGCAAGAAAAAAGGCAAAGTGGACGTCGATGACGCCGTCCTCTTCCTGGCCCGTATGAAGCAAGGAGCGGTCGCCAGTTTCGAATGCACCCGCCTGGCCACGGGCTATAAGAACATGAACGGGATCGAAATCCACGGCGAAAAAGGCGCCCTCCGCTTCCGCTTCGAGGATATGAACTACCTCGATTTTGCGGATAACACCGCCGACGCCAAAACCGCCGGCTGGACCCGCATCATGTGTACCGAAGCAGGTCTGCATCCCTATGTCGAGGCCTATTGGCCGCCGGGGCACATCATCGGCTACGAGCACGGCTTTATGAACCAGGCTTCCGACGTGATGCGCGACTTGGCCGGCAAAAAACCGGAAGTCCCCATCCCCGACTTCGCCGACGCCTACGAAACCCAGCGGGTCCTCGAAGCAGCCATGCTCTCCGCCAAAAACCGCTGCCCGGTCAAGATGTCTGAAGTGAAATAGACAGGCACACTGACTTCAATCAAACAATCGAAGATAGCTTGCAAATAAAAAAAGCCCGCATCCTTTCGAGGACGCGGGCTTTTTGCCTGTTATGTTCCGCTACTTACCCGGTGTAAATCACCCGGAACTGCGGAATTGTAAAATTAAGGTAACATTTTCCGGATCATCAGCTCCGCCAACACCTTCGCCACCCTCGACTTCAGTCAAATCCACTGCTCGAAATTGGACGGTTTCGCCACAACTGACGTCTTCATCCCGGAATTTCGGGCCGACCGAGTCGTCATATTGCTCCAGCTCGGGATCCGGGCGGATGTTCGTGTTGGCTGCCCCGACGCCTATATTTTTGATGTCTTCGCATCGGAATCGCAGTGTACGGTCACGATTGTCGTCGAGGGTGATCGTATCACTTAGATTAATATCTTCAAAGATCTCGGTTCTGCTTAGTTTACAATCACCTGTATTTGCTCCTTCGCAAGGACAAGGACAGGCCACCGTTGAGTTGGGATTGGTGCAACACTCGAACGAGTCCACGTCTCCCCATAGATTGTCCGGGTCATATCCATTCTGAATGTAAATGTCGAATTGAACGTCGGCTACCGTCAGATTTGCGAGCTGAACACAGACAAATCCTTCCAGGCAATCAGCAAGCGGAGTGTCTGTGACCCGATCCACTTCTTCTTCCGGGACAATCCCGATAATCGCCGGTTGACTCGGTGGAGCACAAGTAGCCCCCAGAATAAAAGGCGCAACCAACAAGCCTGCTAATAAGCAAACAATTAAAATTATACGCCACATGTCTTACTCCCGGATCCAACCTTTTTATCATAGTGTATGGTACATCAAGTAATCTTACATAAGCTTAAAATTCGTTTATGGCGCTCTGGATTCAGCAATCGGGCCGAGTAATCCGTTTAATTGCAACAGCTGCCGAATGGTTGTGAACGTGTCCTCTCTGAAAGAACTTCCTGTTTGTCCTGATCCGTCCTCCACCCCGACGGACGTACGAACCCGTTTTGACGCTCGAGCATCCTGGTAAAAGACAAATACGATGGCATCGCCTTCTTGGAAATCACGCCCCAGTACGAGGGGGCCTTGTTCAAAGGGAAAACTGATGTTCGTGCCATCCGGGAAACTGGCGACCGAGGAGGGCAGAAAAGAATTACCGTCGATTTCGCCGATTCCTACCTGCAATACAGGAGCCTCAAAAAGTATGCCAAATTCCATGTTTCCGTGAATGAACGGTGTTAATACCGTGGGTTCTCCCGTGCCTTTGTCAACGCTTAGCTGTGTATCAATGCGCGCCTCGGTGCGATTGACAATTCGGACCAGAACGAAAGGTTCGTCTCCTGGCGCAGTCGGAAACAGGCTGTTGCCCGTGACGTTGTTCACCAGTGACGGATTTAAGCAACCGGACATAAAGACGACCATGCTTGCCAAAACGACAGAAAGCACCGGCCTTGTCCAAGCACGACTCTGCGAAATCATTCCCTTGGTTCCACTCATGCTTACCATATTAATAAATCTCCACGGAGAAATCTGGAGGCGTACCAGTGACGGTGATAGCGATTACCTCGCCGCAGAATATCGCATCACCAAGTTCGAGAGTTCCCAAGTTGGCGGATTCTTCAGTTGACTCTCCGTCCAAATTGTAGCGATAAATTTGGATATCGATTGATATAAGATTATCACAAGGTTTTGTCGCTACTATATAATCATTGGCTTCCGCTCCCAGAAAGAGCTGATTGGGTTCCTCACGGTCCGCGATGTCCATTTCAACTTGAACGAACGTATCCGAATTATTCATAAGCAGTATGGCGATGTGCCCTTCGATCGGATTAATCGCTGAGGCAGGGTTGCCTCCAATTGTACCCAATAAGCGGGGATTAATAATCCCACAACCCATAGGCAAAAATACAATGGCCAAGGCCGATATCAATAATGCGGTCCGCATGATAAACGTGGGAAAACCAAATTTACGCATAAGGTGGGATCTCCTCTTGCGGGCGGGAGTCTCCGCCCCCTCTTTCAGGGTTCAACTCCCCTCTGGGGATTGCCCTTGATACTACGCCAAGCCAGGTGGGTCAAGCAAGGCTCAAAACAAATCCCTTCATCCGGGCGGGATTCTTCGGCAAGTCTCTATATCCCCCTCTTTCCAGCCCTCTTTTCCGATCCAGGCGAAATATGACACTTGTCCTCTCGCCTCCCCCAAACAAGAGCTACGCCGAAGCACCAATATTATACGCATTTTTGCTGAAAGCTGAAATCTAGGACGGGGTGTGGGGCGAAACCCCTCATTTTCTTGCAGGTAGGGGAAAAACAGCGGTAAAAAGGACTTGCCAATGCGGAAATCTCACCCTCAGCAGGAAGACTTACCCTCCAACCCAAGGGGAAATCCCTTCCTGATTACAAGCGACAATCCGCTTCGCGTTGACGTGTCGAAGTGTTTCCTCTCCGGGCCGTTCCCTCGAAAGAAAACCCCAGCCGGACGATCTATACCGGTTTAGTCAAGCCAGTCTTCTATGTCATTGATTACTTCGTCGAAGTCGTCTTCGTCTTCAATCTCATCTGCTAAATCGTGGAGATAGTCCGCCAAGCATCCCGGCAAGGCGGAACCGAAAAGCAAACCCCCACAAAAAAGCACTCGCAATAACTTTGCAAATCTGGTCTGCATCACTTTTTCTCCTTGTTTGCATGCCCTGTAAAGCTATCCTGTCGTGTTCTTTAAATAGTTGAAAATAAGATACTTAAGAATTTTCGCCTTCCCCCGGAATGAAGTAACGGGAGGCCCATAGTCGGCTGCTGAAATATCGGACCCGCGAGGGTATTTTCATGAATCCTTGTCTTTGCAGTACCTCTGCTGATCAAGTGGCAGCGAACTTATCGGTGTCCCAAGGCCTTGGAAATGATAAATGCGGGCATGCAAAAACCCTCCTCCCAACCCGTGAAATAAAACAACACGGGTTGGGGGAAGGGCAATAATATCTCACTATACTGAATACTGATGGTTGAACCGCAGATCAGCAGAATGACCGGGTCATGTCCATCAGTGTCGGTAGGGCGGCGGACTCCGTATCCGCATCCGCCAAACCGATGAAAATGGCGTCAACCAGGCCGACTGCCAATGAATTCATGCTGTCCAGGACGGCTGTTTTTACGTTATCATCACAACCGACCATGAAAAACAAGCTGAAAATCAAAGTAAGACTAACCAGCAAACGCCATTTGCGGTTGCTACCCTTGTTTCCATCAAAAAACCCCGTGTGCATGGACCTGCTCCTGTCTTAAAGTGATACTGTTTATTTCTCGTGCTCCTCGTGACCCAATCAGGTTACCCCCCCAGTTAGGACGGAATCGAGGAATTTTGAATATTATACCGATAAGTCTTTCATCGGTTGGCAGTCTGGTAGAGTTAAGCATTGCAAGTTATTTCGCCGTTGCCTCATCGAAAGCCTACCGTTGCAAAACCATCCCTGAAATTTGCAATTTTACCATCCAATATGCAAATTTTTTAACCAATTACGATTAGAGTGAAAAATATTAACCCATGTTGCTTGATAGCTCTGTCAGCGTTTTCGACCCTGAAAAAGGAACACTTGTGGATAGCTCTTATTGCCCGACGCAGTGGCTTGCTAGCGAATTATGTTTGCGTGGATTGCTTCCTCACCAAGGGCCTTCAGCACTTTTCCTCTCAAATTGGGTATGGAAAGATGCTTCCCCGGGCACTTCGTTTGATCCACGTCACCATGCCCAATAACGTGCTCCACCGGGATGTCGCACTTTTTTACTAAAAAAGTGACCAGATCCACCAGCGAGGCCATTTGCTTCCTGCTTGGATAATCCTTCTCGAAATCCCCCACCAAGGCAATACCGATTCCGTGTTCATTGTAGTGATTGGAATCGATCCCTTGCCGGCGGGCCCATTCCTCACTGAGCCGCACGTGGGCTCCGTGGATTTGCTGTTTCCAACGCGGCCCAACCTCGATTTGTCCATCCGGCGTGCGTGTTCCGTTCCCAATAACAAAATCATATCCGCAGCCGTGCTCCCATCCGTTATCCAGGTGCCATTGATGGACGTCCTTCAGTGAACCAATATCACTGGCCGTGTGGTGAATAACGACATATTCCCACCGTCTGGTGATTCCCCCCGCCGGCAGCCAAGGATGTCGTGGCTCTTCTTTCATCGCAGGTTCAATGACGATTTTTTCCTGCCTCGGCGTCGGAGCAACTTGTGGTGCGAGTGAAGGTTGGTGATCCACGTAAATAGGACTGGGTAAACGGTCAAGCACAGGTTTTTGCGCCCCGGTATTGGTACAACCGACCAAAAATACAATCCCAAATGTCACTATGATGATCCAATGATAGAAGCGAGCAGAGTTCATGATTTTCCCTGGATTGCAGAAGCTAAAACAGGTGGACCGGGAAATTATCGGTCCTTGAGGCCTTTTTCCCCTAAAAGACTCAACTCGACGCATGGTATCGCAATGGCGCTGAGACTCAAGCGCCGGCTTCCGCTGGCGAAAATAAAATGGTTCTTCCGATAGTATCCAAGTCGGGGCTGAGTAGTGAAGATTCTGACCAAAGGGGATACCAATGGCCGCCAAGCGGATGAAAAATCAGGCAAAACCACAGTCCGGTCCCAAGCCCACTTTTTCCGCCCCTCAGCCCCCCAAAAAGTCCGCTGAAATTGATGTCGCCGAATGGGTGGACAAGGTGGAGCAACTCCCCGACATGCGCTGGGAAAAAGTACAGCAAATCCGTGAAGCACTGGCTTCCGGTGAATATAACGTGGATGAACGGATGGAAAAAATCCTTGAAAACATGTCAAACGCGTTGGCTACCCCAAAGTCCGATAAATAATCATCTCCTCGCCAACCCGATCAATCTCTACCTATATTTCCCCTTATTCGCTTCCCACCGGACGAATTTCAAAAACCGCACCACAACCTTTCCGTGCGCAGCACACCGTTCTCGAAGTTGAACCCGCATCTTCGCCTCCTTGCTGCTGCATAATCCGCACCGTTTCGATCACCGCCGCACAACCATCCACGCAAAACTCAGCCGGTGTCGTCGCCCCGAAAATAAAAGCCTCACCTCTCGCCGGTGCCGCCGGGCAGACCGCCGGATCAGCGCTATGGACAACACGAACTTCTATTCGCGGTACCCTCCTACCATCGAATTGTTCCTTCGAGAAATCAGATGGAGCCTTGTCAGCCGAAGACTCTGCTCCCAATGTATCGATCTCACTGACGTCTTCGCCGGCATCCATGGCCTCGTTGGCTAGTTGATCCGCTTGCGTATTGTTTTCCCGCCTCACGTGGCGAATTTCCCATTCATCGAATTGTTCCAAAAGCCGGCGGGCCTCTTCAAACAAAGGCTTGATCCGCGCGGACTTGACCCGATATATGCCGGTGATCTGACGAACCATTAATTCGCTATCGCTGATAATTTCAATGTGCTGCGTCCCGCTTCGAGATAGCAAATCCAAAGCCTTGACCAGGCCGGTATATTCTGCCTGGTTATTCGTCTGTCGGCCGAGGAAAAACCCGCCCGAAAAACGCACCTTCCCGTTTTCGTCCAGTAAATAAACCCCCGCGCCTGCCGGTCCCGGATTTCCCCGCGCGCCCCCATCGATATATGCCGTCCATTTCATTTATGCAGTTCTCGTTACAATGCGTTAAAAGATAGCTTGGTCTATATCAACGTGGGTTGCGGCAAAAATCCCGGATTACCGCTGCCAAATCCGGGTTATGGACCTGTCCAGGAATGTGCACGCAAGGCTTACGATCGGGAAGGAACGCCGGCGGGAACCTCTAGGTACAGAATACGCTGGCAATGCTGGCAGTACTGAATATCGTCCCGGCTTTGCAGGGCATTAATCGTCTCTAAAGTGACCGACATGTTACAACCACTGCAAACGTACTCGGCCCTCTTGGGATGAGTCTTCTGAATCAGGGCCATGGCTTCACCGTCATGTCGATCGCACGCCCGCTCGAAGGCCATTAAAACCGATGGCGGAATTTGTTCCGCTGCTTCCTTACGCTCGTTTTCCAGATTCTCAAGCTGCTCGCCGTATTTTTCCTGTAATGCGTCAGCATCGCCTTGCAATTCAGTGGCCCTTTCTTCCTGCTTGGCCAACGTTTCCCGCTCTTTCTTCCCCCCCTCCTTGAGTTCATCAATCTTGCTTAAGGCTGCCAAGGTCGCATCCTCGACCTTGAGGCTGTCCGCTTTTTGGGTGTTCAACTCGGTAAGAACTGCCGCGTATTCCTTATTCGTCTTGGCTTGGTTCAGCGTTTCTCGCAGCCGATTGATATGTTCCTCATGTTCTTTTCGTTCCAGCTCAAATTTGTCCGCTTGATTTTGAGCCTGCTGAATTTGCGCGAGCAGATCGTTGATTTTCTTTTGCTGGTTTTGCATGCGCTTCTGGTGTGCTCGTTGGGCACGTTGCTTGGATTCAAACCGCTCGCGGATGGAGCGGATCTGGTTTTCAATGGATTGCAGTTTGTGCAGCGCGTCGAGCGTGGCTCCCATGCCTTCCTTCCAATTCTGCCGACACCATGGGCCGACCCTGATTATCTTGTCAATGAAGCTTTCCGCAGTCCAAAGCCTGCGAATAAATTAAAAATCACTGCGGCGGGCTGCTACGGATCAAATCATAGCAACCATCATTATTATTACTCCAAATAGATTTTGATTCAACCCTGTCCTGAGTCCCCCCTTTTTGCTGGATACCTGTGCGGTGAGACTTCATTCACTCTGGTTTGCGTGCCTATCCTCTCGGTTTGAACAAATCTTGCCATGCGACACTAAAAAAATTCTCCAGCCGGCACCAACAACATTGCCAAAAACCGCAAAATGAAGATAATGACACCCTATCATGGCGGTTGAAAGCGGCGGCCCCAATCCTGATACCTCTCCCAGCTCTCCCTCCAGCCGGGAATCCAGTCCATTGGCTCAGCATAGCGTAATGAACGGGATCGTCCGCACCTTCCTCGAATCCGACCTGTCCCTCATTCTTGTACTGCTCGGTGCCTTGCTCGGATTGGCTGCCTTGTTGGTTACTCCACGTGAAGTAGATCCCCAAATCGTTGTGCCCCTCGCCGACGTGCATGTCGATTTCCCCGGTCATTCCGCCAAAGAAGTCGAACAACTGGTCACCACCCCCTTGGAAAAAATCCTTTACCAAATCGACGGCGTGGAATACGTTTACTCCAAATCCGACCGCGACCATGCCGTCATTACCGTCCGTTATTACGTTGGCGAAGACCGCGAGCGCGGCCTGGTCAAACTCTTTAAGAAAATCGACGAGAATATCGACTTGGTACCCCCCGGCGTTACCGGCTGGGTTGTCAAACCTGTGGAAATCGATGACGTGCCCATCGTTACCCTCACCCTGACCAGCGGTACCTCCAGTTCCTACATGCTCCGCCGCGTCGCCGAAGAACTTACCGACCGCCTCGCCGGTGTGGAGGATATTTCTCGAGCCTACGTCATCGGCGGACACCAGCGAACCGTCAATCTGTACCTCAGCCCCGATCGCATGCAGGCCTACAATGTTTCCCCTCTCGAAATTAAACGGGCCTTGCAATCCGCCAACATGACCCAAACTGCCGGCGATTTCACCCGCCATGACGAACTGATCCAGGTCGAGGTCGGCAAGGCCTTCAAAAGTTCCCGACAAATGGAAGGATTGGTCGTCGGCGTTTTTGAAGGACGCCCGGTGTTCCTCAAAGACGTCGCCCGTATCGAGGACGGCCCCGCCGAACGTACCAGCTTCGTCCGCCATGGCTGGGGACCTGCCCGTAAATACGAAGAACATCCCGGTGCCGCCGGCACCCTCGTCGGTCCGCCCGCACCTTCCAGCAAGCGAGAAAATAATTCTCAACCCGCTGTTACCATCGCCTTAGCCAAAAAGCGAGGCACCAATGCCGTCTGGGTCGCCGAAAGCATTATCGAATATGCCCGCGAACTTAAAAAAGAAGTTGTCCCTGACGACATGGAAATGGTCATCACCCGCAATATGGGTATGACCTCTAATGACAAAGTCAATGAACTTGTTGAAGCCCTTGGTGTGGCCGTCTTCTTGGTTATTGCTGTTTTAACTATCGGCTTGGGCGTGCGCGAGGCACTCATTGTTGCCGTTGCCGTCCCCGTGGTCTTCGGCCTGACCCTCAGCGTCAATTTCCTCTTCGGCTACACCATCAATCGCGTTACCCTCTTCGCGCTGATACTCTCCCTCGGCCTGCTGGTGGACGATCCTATTGTGGATGTGGAGAACATTTCACGCCACTTCGTCCTCCGCAAACGGGCCACTCGCACCATCGTCTTGGAAGCCGTTGCCGAAATACGTCCCCCGCTTATCATCGCCACCCTTGCGGTTATCGTATCTTTCCTACCCATGTTCTTTATTACCGGCATGATGGGGCCTTACATGCGACCGATGGCTTTGAATGTGCCTACCGCCATGTTGATGTCCATGTTCGTCGCCTTCTGCATTACTCCTTGGGTCGCCTTCCATGCCTTGAAACGCCGTTACCAGAAGAAAGAAAACAATAACCAAAAGGACGAGACTACGCCCGAAGATCCTCATGATCCCGGTGATATCAAAAACACTTTCTTATATCGCCTGTTTTATCCCTTGATGGCCCCGCTATTGAAATCCCACAAAGTGGCTTGGTCGTTTCTCTTTATCATGGGGTTCTTAACCCTCGCCGCCATGGTTCTTGGTGCCACCCGTAGCGTCCCCCTGAAAATGCTGCCCTTCGGCAACCGCACTTACTTCCAACTCGTCCTCGATTTCCCCGAAGGCACCACCCTTGAACGCACCGACACCTGCATCCGCGAAATGGAACATTACCTCCGTGGCGTCCCGGAAGTGACCGACTATACCTCTTACGTCGGCTTGGCCGGGCCTATGGATTTCAACGGCATGGTCCGCCAGTATTACATGCGCCGCGGCGAATACATGGCGGATATCCAGGTCAACCTTGTCGAAAAGAAAACCCGCAACGCCAAAAGCCACGATATTACTCTTCGCATCCGTGACGACCTTACCGCCATCGCTCAAAAACACAACGCTGTCCTCAGCGTTGCCGAGGCGCCTCCCGGCCCACCGGTCATCGCCAGCTTGGTCGCGGAGGTTTACGGCCAACCGGGTAACAGCTACGCTGACCTCCAACAGGCTGCTCGCACCGTCAAAGCCCGCATGACCAACGAACCCGGTTTAGTGGACGTCGATGATTCCATCCAGGCCGACCAGAAAAAACTAGTTTTCGTCACTGACAAGGAAAAGGCTGCTCTCAACGGTACCACCGTGTCTGAGATCGCTCGAACCGTTCAGCTCGCCTTGCAGGGCAGTCTCGGCGGCACGATCCGTAAACCTGACGAACGTAATCCCCTGCGTATCGAGCTGCGCCTGCCCGAAGCCGTCCGCTCCACCCCGTCTGATCTTGCCCAAATCCGCGTTAAAAGTGGTGATGGCCAACTGGTTCCTCTCGCCGAACTCGGCCAGTGGCAGGAAACCTCCGCCGACAAAATGATCTTTCATAAGAATCTCCAGCCGGTGGTTTATGTCTTCGCCGAGGTCGCCGGCCGACCACCCGCCGATGCCGTGGTTGATCTGATGGCCGACCAATCCACCCAGGCCGAGCCTCCACAAGACAGCAAGCCCGTCGGCAGCGGCTGGCTTGCGGACGCCTCACCCCGTCCTGTAGAAGCCCGCACCTTTTTCTCCAACGGCAGCGGTATCGGATGGTTCGTCCCCGAAGGCATCCGCATTAAATGGGACGGCGAGGGCGAGTGGAAAACTACCCTCCGCGTCTTCCGCGACCTGGGCATTGCCTTTGCCGCCGCTTTGGTGGGCATTTACATCCTGCTCGTCGGCCAAACCCAATCCTTCGTCATCCCCCTCGTTGTTATGCTGGCTATCCCCTTGACTATCCTCGGTATTATGCCCGGTTTCTGGTTGCTCAACGTGATCGCCGGTCAACAAATCGGCGCCTATACTTCGCCAATCTTCTTCACCGCCACCGGTATGATCGGCATGATCGCACTTGCCGGCATCGTCACCCGCGATTCAATCATCCTTGTGGATTTTATCCACTTGTCTCTTGCACGCGGCCGCTCGCTCTTTGACGCCATTATGGAATCACGCGTCGTCCGGCTTCGCCCCATCCTGCTTACCGCCGTAACTGCTATGCTCTCTGCCATCCCCATCACCACCGACCCGGTTTTCTCCGGCCTGGCCTGGTCGCTGATCTTCGGCCTGTTTGCTTCGACCCTCTTTACCCTCTTCGTCATCCCCGTTACCTATTGGCTGCTGTACGAAAACAAACCCGGCCACGGCCTGCCGCAAAGACATATTCCAAAAACATATTAATTAATCATTCTCGCGCGACGCCTATAATGTTTTCCTCTTTATATGATAAATGAAATTTCCTTGGATATTCCATAGTAAATTTTTTCTACAGCATTCTTACTAATTGTGTAGTTTTTGATGGAACAATAAAGCCTTCTATGATTTGCTTTTATAGCTTTAAAAATGCTACAGAAAAATAGAGCTTGTTGTAAATTTTAGTGCGCAAAATAATATCTTGCCGCAAAGGGAGGAATATATCTTCGTAATTCTTGGAATCCGTCAACAAATCGTTTGTCCTTCCTCGTTTTCGTCTTATATTGAATATAAGATCAAGCTTTCAAACAGACCTTAGCCGAACCTTTTTGTAACTCGTTTTTCCATTGGCTGATAAAAAGGTATGTACAGGTCTTCGGCTCTGCCGTGAAAAAGGGGTTTGATTTTTGTTTAACATCGTTTGTGATGATACGTTCCTATGTCAAGGTGTCTTAAAAACGACGTAACCGGGACACGGCCAGCTCCATTTTTAATCAGAAAATAACATCAATTATGCGTTCATAGCCGTCCATTTTGTGTTAACGGTGTTTTACGTGCATGTATGGAACAATGGTATGCGCTCATGCTGGTGACCTCGAATCATGAATGAACATGTATTGATGACGGTCATCATTACATGTTTTCAACCGCCTTAATGATCCTTCCCAATCAACATTTTTAGGAGAATTGTCATGAATGTTCTTGTCGACTTTAACTCATTGCTATGGTTTTATGGCCGTGGCCTGACGGTGTTTAAAACCTTTATCGGCTTGTCCCTTTTACTGATGTTTACGGGAACGGCCTCGGGCCAGTTGTTGTTTCCCGGCTTCGATCAGGTCCAGATTGGTAACCTCGCCGGACAAAGTCGTGCCTGGAGCGTGGATATCGGGGATTTTAATAATGACGGTATCCCCGATCTCGTTTCCGGCAGCACGCCCGGCGACGCCTATCTCTTCCTTGGCGACGGTGCCGGAAACTTCTCACCCCAGGGTGTCGTCGTTAATACACCGTTTCACAATGCCTATGCCCTTGCCGGCGGTGACTTCGATGGCGACGGTAATCGTGACCTCGTCTTAGGAAGAACCAACGATAGCCTCGGAGGCATCGACGGCGGCATTGTCGTTTTCCTCGGAGACGGAGCTGGCGGTTTCGATACCGGTACACTCGTCGGCGATGCTGGCACTGATGTGCTTACGGTTACTACTGGTGATGTTGATGGTGATGGTGACGTTGATATCGTCGCGGGTGACGTGGCCCAATCCGAAAATGGAACCGCCGATGTTACCCTCTTCCGCAACGGTGGCTTGAATGGTGGCGCCATCATCTGGACTATGGAAACCATCATTGCCGCCCCTGACCAGGCCCCTGATCCAGCCAGCCCGCCTTACTTTCCCCCCCTTGCTTACTTGACCGCTTACGGTTTGGCTCTTGGTGACCTTGATGGTGATGGTGATGTAGATCTCCTCGTCGGCGATCGGGCTAGCTACCTTTATATTTATAGGAACGATGGCACGGGAACCTTTAGCCCTATTGAATACGCTACCATCGGTACTCGCCCCTTGGCCTATAACCGCATCCACGAAACCTTCACCAGCAAATTGGCTCTCGCTGTTGCCGATATCAACAATGACGGCCGAGTCGATTTTGTCACCGGCGGCAGCGACGCCATGTGGGACGGGCAGGTCGACCTCTGGCTCAACACCGGCCTCGACGAAGCAGATAGACCTCGCTTTACCAATGCCGGGATCATTGGTGGTGCCGGAACCGACGTCAAAGGAGTGGCTACCGGACAACTCAATCCCAGTGTCGACGACGCCAACGATATCGCCTTCGGAAATTTTGAAGGCAACATCTACGCTTTATTCACTGACCTCACCGATACCGATGGCGACGGCATTGTCGACCGTTTCGACAACGCTCCGGAGATCCCCAACTTCCCACGTCTCGATATGAATACTGACGGCGGGATCAATTCACTTGACCAACTCGATAACGATCATGACGGTATCGGTGACCCTGCGGATCCCGATGACGACGATGACGGTGTAAACGATGAACTCGACAATTGCCCCTTGGTTCCCAATCCTTTGCAAGAGGATGCTGACGAAGACGGCCGCGGCGATGCCTGCGATCCCCTTAATAACAACGACACTGATGGTGATGGTGTGTTTGACGGTCCGGTTGACCCGTACCTATATGAACTTGCCCAAAATGCCAAGGCCATCTGGGCAAAAAGCGATACTCACTTCATCGTCCGTATCGACGCCCTAAGCCGCGTCTTTCAGAACGAGTTCACACAAACAATGACCGATGCCGGTATTCTTGGCCCCGCCGAATGGGACACCAAGAAATTTGAAAACTATAACGGTATTGGTGATTCACCAGCCGTCGCTGGTTACCAAGTCCCTGATGATCTCCCCGGCGGACTTGGAGTTCCCATTACCCTCGTCACCATTCCCAAGCAACTTTGGAATGCTTTCGGGGATACCGACCCAATACGCTGGATAAACGACCGCAATTCCAACCCCTATCTTGAAATCTCTCAGCACGGCACGTATCACACCAATAACACCCCACTGGGCGATTGGGCGGACATGCCTGATCGTAATTTTTTCTCCTGTGAAATGTGCGGCTTCACTGTCGAAGAAATGTTTCAATTGTTACGCATTGGTTCTCGCACGCTTCTCGGCGAGTATGGCCTTGATCCCTGGATCCAGCAATCCGGTGCGGATCCCGGCGTCTCCCCGGTCATTGACTGGTCCGACGCCGCTTTCCCGTTGATCTCTTTTGCGCCGCCGTTTAATACGTCAGACCCCAACGGACGCGATGCAATCAGCAGGCTCGGCCACGTGGCCTTCAGCGCTTCTGTCTTTGAGGAAGACAATCCCATCTTTACCCCTGAAGGTTCACACCAGGGGGCCTTTGATCAGTTCGGTGTTTACCACGCCAGTGCTCACCTCCAGGTGAATCCAATCGAAGATCCATCGGTTGACTACTATGAATACCTCAACTCCATAACCGTGCCCGGGGAGCTGAACGTCTGGCTTATCGAGGAAGTCGAATGGTCCACCCGCTATTGCAACGATTTACCTCGTTTGGTTAATTGCCCCGAAGCGCCCGGTGGAATTAACCGTGAAAACAACATGGTCGATCCTTACCGCTGGGATCAGTGGATCACCCTTCTCCAGTTCGTTAAAGACCAAGGTACACCAATGCTTCTTGGCGAATGGGGCTTGGCCATGGCCTTCGACAATGCCCCCACTGTTGCCAATCCGGACCAAGCTGATGCCGACCAGGACGGCATCGGTGATGTGATCGACGACGCTGAATTGATGCTTGAAGACTTGACACTCGATTGTACCGCCGAGGGTGCCGCCGGGACGCTCCAGGCCCGCTTGGTTAACGGACAGGGCGAACCGATTTCCAACCAGACTGTCATCTTCACCACCGATATTGATGACACAGTCGGAGAGGAAATCTACGAAGCCACCACGAATGAAGATGGATGGGCTATGGTGGACGTAACTACCCTGTTGCCCCTTGGCACCGAAGTTCCCGTTTCCGCCGAGTGGGATGGAGGCCTTGTTACCGCCTCCGCTGAAGCGACCATTCTTATTGCCGATCTTCCCCCGCCGGTCATCGAGGAAGTAACTGCCTCTCCGGATATGCTCTGGCCGCCTAACCACAAAATGGTGGCCGTCGAGATTACCGTTGCCGCTTATGACGTTTGCAGTGACGAGGTGACCTGCGAAGTGGTCGAGGTGACCGCCAGCGGGGCCGCTGATGAAGATGACTGGATGATCACCGAACCCCTGACCGTCGAGCTTCGTGCGGAACGCACCGGCCAAGCACGTGATGGTCGGGTCTATTCCATTACCGTCGAGTGCGCCGATCCCGCCGGTAACGCCGCCTCCGAAACGGTTACTGTCACCGTACCCCACGACCAGGGCGTTGGTGATAACCCGCCCGGCAATGGCGAAGGGAGAGATTGGTAACTATCCTAACCGTGCACTTCAATATTTTGCACTTGGACCCCCGAGCTCTTTTCGGGGGTCCATGCTTTTTAAAACTATTCTGCACTGCATCGATATCCCTAACGAAAACCGCCCCATCTTTTACCGCAACTACATTTCGCCTGACAATTCCTCGGATATGAGAAATATGGTAAAGCGGATTGATTCGCCTGCCATTACCGAATTACGAACTGCGTGAAATAAAAAAAGACCCGAACATGAAATCATGTCCGGGCCGTTGAATCTTTCAACCGTGAATCGCCTTTATTCTTAATTTCGCCGCCTTCGTAGTGGAAACTCCTGTTCTTAACCACGTCGCCGCCTGGGTAGTACTAATACACTTCCTATTCCTGGCAATAACACTGCCGCCGGCTCCGGCACCACGTTGATCGAAGACGCCATCAACTCATCATTCCCGCAACTCGGCCGCCAGGTAATCGACTCGATCATCTCCCCTCCGAAAATGGTCGGATCCATGCTCATTTCTATCACCGCGTGCTGAGCCGTATCACCATTGAGCGTGTAAATATAATCCGCCGTGCCGACCTGCTCGCTGGAACACGTTACTTCGAATTGCACCGGTCGGTAAGAAGCTATCGGATCGTAAATCCAGTCCACGTCCTTCCAGATACTTCCCGCCGTTTGCTGCCCAGCGGCATACCCGTGCCCGGTGGTATAACCGTGCCCGTTCAATGTATATGTCGAGCCCTGCCCGCCGCTGACCAGTGCCGAACTGCCCCCGCTGCCGCCGGCACCACCACCAACTTCCAGACCGTATGTCCCGCCTGAAGTTTCGATAAGAAAATCACCCGGCGCAAAACGCTCCAAACCATTATCCGGCCGCTGCCCGGTAACCAATACCACGAACAACTGTTCATTTTGCCGGGCCACCGCCAGCAATTCGGCATCATAATTCTGCCCGCCATACTGCGGCCCAAGGTATCCGCCGTCGCCGGCTGTGTCGTCTTGATCTTCCGTTACCGCCGCCACGATGTCCAGCGACCCGTCATAGCTGCCTAAAACGCTGGTATTATTATCCCCGACTGTAAAACCCCAGTCACTTACGTTCCCATCGACGTAGATATCCGCCGTTACCGAAGACGTGCACATACCGATAACCCAAATTACCCCATAATTGATTTGTTTGGCGCGCATGATGATTCCCCTTTGGCTTGATCTTTACTGGTTTGAACTGCAGAAACCCCGTTTGGTGATGTACTTCCCCGTGTACAAATCGAAGGACTTTAGGCCCGCTGCCTCCGCAAGTCAACGAAGAAAAAATTGGAATTTTCAAATTCTGAATACCACGTCCAACGCGCGATAATACCGCTGTACCATGCACGACAAACGCGAAAAAACCGCCCCGCAAAACGCGCTTTCTTACAAAGGTATCATAAAGATGATATCTTTGAGGAAATAAAAATGGAGATGCGCCTTTCCACCTATCGGACCTTTACGCAAATAACAGATGGAACAGCCTTAAAACCCTTTGGCTTCCGGAAAACTTACGCCACATCTTCCGTAAGCCGATAAAGGTAAGTCCGGTGAATTACCCGCCGTAACTTTCCAATCTCCAATCAAACTATTCTTGCCCAATATATTTTCTAAAAATATAATGATCCCATAGAGACTATATATACTGTGGATAATAAGAGAAAAATATGAAGCGCAAAATAATATTTACAACGTTCGTTTTGTTGATATCTCTGTTTATTATTGCGGCTTCATTCCTGACATGGGCGGCGAATGTTGGAATGTATCCATTAATTTGGTTTGATTCGCGGGTTATGTCAGTGCAAGGCTATGAACATCCTGTTTCCAAATTGAAAACATTAGAAGGCTTCGAAAGAATTAATAAAATCGGCGAATGTTCCGTTCTCAGGTATGATTTGCCCTTTTTTGAAGCGGTATTAATCTTCAGAGAAGGCAAAAATGTAATTCGTCCTATTGAAGATACTATCCTTAGACCAAAACACTATAAAATTATGGCATTCGAGTTGTTTTTGGTATTTATTCTTTTGATTGTAATTTACGGTAATTACAAACTGTATAAGAAACTCTTTTGGCCGGATGGGATAAATCGATAGCCTGGTGATGTTTTGTCCTATTTAAAGGAAAGTGTTGTGTCGAGATGATGACGAAACATGACAAACTGTCAATTACATCAACAATCGGTTTGCCCATTCCGGATCACAATGTAGACAGGGTAGTGAATGGAACTATTCATGATGCGTCAAGGTAGGGCGGGCTCGACCCGCCTGAACTATGTAAATTCTGTTGTTTCTCGGTGCGCCGGCGCCTACTTTTGCCTCGCTTTCCCTTCTGATCGGCTAGTCCTTTCCTACCTCGCCGGAACTCTGGTTTCTCCCTCTACTGGTACGCCGGACCTTTCTCCCTTCTTTCCGTTCTCCTGATCTCTTGTTCTCACAGCGTTTCGCCGCGCGGAACACCCGCCGTGTTATGTCCGATGTATTCGGGAACTGAGTAATTGAAATCGTCGTACCGGGAGAACTCCACCATGAATACTCAACCAGAGAACACAAAACAATTGCAACAAAAATCCGCTCCCCCCATCTACTCTGCACACCTGCCCGGATCCTTCGAAATTCCCCAGCCCCGACAGGGGCGACACATACCAACCCCGCCTGCAGCGCAGCGAAACCCGGGGATACAAACTCCCCAACAAAATAAATCCCTGAAAGGGGTGACACTAGTCTTCTCTTCTGTTTACCTGTTTTCCTGCTCTCCTGAACTAGTTCGGGGTGACACTTCCTCTACTGCTCATCTGTTCCACCCCGCCGGAACACGGAATTCAACTATTCTCTTCTTTCTTCTTGGATTTTTAGAAAGAATTCTTTCAACCCCTGAAATCCTTTCACAAATAAAAATCCCTCCCACCCCCTGTACTTATGCCTTATGCCCTATGCCTTCTGCCTTAAATTCCCCGCAAAACAAAGCCATTTCAACCCAATTTCAACCTGCTTGCCAACGCCGATAATCAATCTATGCATCCAAAATTTGCTTGGCTTTTCATTCATGCCCGGACGAAAAACACATACCAAAAACAAACACAACCGGTCTCATTCCGCGCAAAAAAAGACCGGCCGATTTTTCATCAGCCGGTCTGGATATCCATATCAAAAATACGCTTTGAAGATACCTCAATGCCCAACCTCTTTGAAGTACTCTTTCGAGCCGCTCGGATCGGGCTTCATGGATTTGCTCCCCGGTTGCCAGTTGGCCGGACACACCTCCCCGTGCTCCGCCACAAACTGGTACGCTTCCACCAGTCGCAAAACCTCGTCCACGTTCCGCCCCACGCCAAGATTGTTCACCGTGTAGCTCTGCAAGACACCTTTATCATCAATAATAAACAATCCCCGCGCCGCCATGCCGCCTTCCAGCAACACGCTGTAATTGCCCGCCGCTTGTTTGTTCAAATCACTCAAAAGCGGATACTTGACTTCGCCCAGACCACCTTTATCACGGGGTGTATTCTTCCACGCCAAGTGTACAAAATGACTATCCACCGAAGCCGAAACCACTTCCGTATTAATTTCTTGAAATTCATTGATCCGATCGCTGAAGGCCGTAATCTCCGTCGGGCAGACAAAGGTGAAATCCAGCGGATAGAAAAAGAACACCAGCCATTTACCCGTGATCTTTTTATCCCCGATGCTCAACACCCCGTTTTCATAGGCCAGCTCCACAAAGTTTTCATCCACTACCGCTGTTCCACAAAATGCCGGTGCCGGCTCGCCAACCTGGAGTACCGGTTTGCAGCATACTTCTTCGGGCATTTGTTACCTCCTCAAAATCGCATACCTCTTATTGCTCCACGCTACAAACGAATGCGGACAAATCTATATATCGAGCTTGTCTCGATTTTAGGAGCCCTTCTTGTAGCAGACCACCTCAAATTTCATACCTCGCCATGTGGTGTCGGTTCCGAGGATGAACACATAGCTTGCTTTGCCCCAATCATGAACCGTTGCCTCCTGGCCAATTCGCAACCACTATTCAATCAGCGACTTGAGATGATCCAGGCTGGCTGCCGCCTGCTCGATGGTTCCGCATTCCACGCTGAAACAGATCGGCCGCTCCACCGGCTTGAGAATGTCAATTACCCGGGCGTAATCGACCACCCCTTCCCCGCAGGCACAGCCTACCGGTGTTCCGGTAACCTTGCCCCGCTCGTCTTTGCTCTGCTGATCACTGATGTCCTTGGCGTGAACATGAATAACTTTATCGCGAATCTTCTCCAGCCAGGAGTAAATATCTTCCCCGCCGAGATAGGCGTTGCCTGTGTCGAAGTTGACCCCCAACGATTTGGATTTCACCAGGTTGCAAATGCGTTCCAGCCCGGCGACGCTTTTGCTGTATTGCTGGTGTTGCTCGATGCCGATCTCCATTCTGCGTTTCTCCGCCGCCCGGACTCCAAGGGTCAACGTATATTTCATCAATTCAAAGTCCGTTTCCTCACTGGTGAATTCAGGCTTCATCCCTTCATCGGTATTGACAATGGTCGCCCCCAATTCCTGGGCAAAGCGAATTGCCGAACGCAGGTAGTTAACGCTGATATCCGGCTTACACAATGGACAATGCCCGCTGACCGAATGAACTTTGATATTGTATTTGTTGCACAGGTCCAGAATGTCCCGCGGATCTTCCCGCATGGAGACGGAGTGAAAGTAACCCGCCTCACTGAGCAACTCCCGCCCATCATGCAGCATGGGCTCAACATACTCGTAGCCCAGCTCGGCGGCCTTCTCCACGCCGGCTGCAAAACTCATACTATGATGTCGAACATACTCCATATTGATCGCGATGAATATCTTGGCCATGAATCTACTCCTGTACTAAGACGACTATTCCGATTTTCAAATTGTTAACAATGAACCGAAACGATTTCGCACGGATAACCACTCGACGAATATTTCCGCCGCTATTGTAAAGCACCCTCCCGCCAACACAACAAAGAAAATCAGCGGGCAATTCAGAAATCCCATCTCCGGGCGATCAGGTGAGTACTTTGATGGGTCGCAGTCCGGGAAAAGCAGATTTATAGTACTTTCCCCGAGTCAATCCCGGGACTTTATACTTATAATGAATTTGTATAATTGTGATGAGATTGCCCTGTCGATTACTGGTAGGAGGTTTATGTGAGTGCGACCACCGTAGAACAGGAAGAGGCCAAGCGACTTTCGTGCATGGAGATCTGGGGCGGGAATGAGGCGGTCGATTCCGCCCTGTCGGTACCGGGAATTGATGCCTGGGTATTCAGCGAACCGTACGGCAAGGAAGCCTCGGGTGGTGATATTCATTACGCGTCCATGTGTGGGCACGGGGCGATTTCCCGCTTCACGATAGCGGACGTGGCCGGCCACGGCCAGGTGGTCGGCGAAGTGGCCACCGATCTCCGCAAGTTGATGCGCAAGCACATCAACCGCCTGGACCAGTCGCGTTTTGCCCGTTCCATCAACGGCGAGTTCGCCAAGCTTTCCCAGGAAGGCACCTTTGCTACCGCTTTGTTAACCACGTACTTTGCGCCCACGGATCACCTGTTGGTTTGCAATGCCGGTCATCCCCCGCCATTGTGGTATCGTGCCAGCCAGGGAAAGTGGCAACCACTCAAAGAAGATGACCCGGCGAATATCGAACGCCTCTCGAATCTTCCGCTGGGTATTATCGAGCCGACCGAATACTGCCAGTTTGCCGTAAAACTCGAGCTGAACGATCTTGTTTTGCTATATACGGATTCCTTGATTGAAGCAATCAATTCAAGGCAGGAACAGTTGGGTGAAGAGGGGCTGATCGAGATTGCAAAAACCATTGATACAAACAATCCGCACGATTTCGGCAAGCGACTACTGGAATCGCTGGCCGCCTATCGCGACAACCAGCCCGCCGACGACGATGTGACCTTTATTTTGTTGCATCATAATGCGGTGAATCCGCCGGAGCAGAGCTTTGGCGAAAAGCTGGTCATCATTGGCAAAATGCTCGGATTGGTAAAGGTGTGAACGAGCTGGTCAAAACTATAAACCGGTAAACAGCTGCGAGAAAGGAAAGATAAAATGGATTCTCAAAAATTGGCGGCGTTGACGCGGCGGGAGTTTATGAAGCGGACCACGAGCAGTGGTGTCGCAGCGGTCGGCTTGGGCGGCTGGGCCGCCGGTTGTCGAGCGGAGGAAAAGCAAGCGACGACCAAACCGGCCGGTCCGGAGCCCAAGTTGCCTTACGCCATCCTGGGTAAGACCAATCAGCCGATTACCCGAGTTACTTTCGGGACCGTGGTGATGTCCGGCCGGCGGGATACCCGCCTGGTGAAAATGGCCATCGATTACGGGGTCAACCTGATCCACACCTCGCCCACCTATACGGGCGGGAATGCCGTCCGGGTGTTGGGTACGGTGTTTCGGGAGGATAAGAAGTACCGGGACAAGATCATGTTGGGACTGAAAAGCCACAATCCCAAACGCGAATCGGATCTTGATGATGCGCTGAAGAAACTTGGTACTGACCACATCGATTTCCTGTTTCCCACCTTGCACGGCCCTGATCCGCAGCGGCTGGAAGTCCTCCAGGAAAGCATGGATAAGCTGAAAAAGAAGGGCAAGATTCGTTACGCGGGTTTTGTGTGTCACCGGAGCATGATCGAGACCACGCAGATGGTTTTGGATAAGGCCCCGGAGTATTTCGACGTCGCCCTGCTGGCGATGCCTTACGTGCCGACGGTCGGAGATAAAAAGCACAGCGCCAAGGAGCGTGAAAAGCGAGTCCAACTTTTGAAGAATGTTCAACAGATGAGCAAAAAGGGTACGGGGATTTTCTCCATGAAAAATGGGGCTCGGCAAGCGGTGTCCAAGGGCAAAAAGGTTTTCCAGCCGTTGGTTAAGAGCCTGTTGGCGGCCGGTGCCCATACGGTGTTGACTAGTATTACCAATCGTCAGCAACTGGAGATGATTAAGAGCCTGGAGCTGAAATCCCTTCGCCAGAGTTCCGATGAGAAAAAAGCAGCCCAAGCGTTCAACGAAAAGCGGGCATTGGCCTGCCTGATGTGCGGGGACTGCGATCGGGCCTGTCCAGAGCATTTGCCGGTAAGCGATTTGATGCGGATGCAAGCGTACTGTTTGGAGATGGGCTGGTGGGATCATGCCCGTAGCGAGTTTCGGGAGTTGGGTATGAATGTTGCCCAGTTGGCCAGCCGTTGCAAGGATTGTGGAAACTGTACGTCTGCCTGCCCCTTAGGCCTGCAGGGAAGCGAGGCTATTCGTTTTGCGACCTCGGCCTTGGGTTGATTGATGATTGAAAGAGACCGTTTGGTCGCTTTGGCTGTCTTTAAGGAAGAATTAGTCGTATTTATCCTTGTTAAAATTAGTAAATACTAATTTATATGCCGCTTCCAATAAACATTGGTTCGATGTGTCGGAAATCGTCAACAGACCAATCTAATCATCTATTATTTAGAAGCTTGTGTTTCGTGTTCGAAATATTCAACAGGTTCTATGATGATATTTTTCATCATTTGCCGTAGTTGCGTCATGGTTATGTCAGCAAATTATCTACTTTGAAGTATTTTTGTATTCTTCCTAATTACCGATTTTAACAAAACTTGAGGTTGATTTGAGAAATAGAGCATCTTGAACTGCCTTTTGTGGCATGGGGTTTGCAGCAACAGGGGTGAGGGGAAAGTGTGGATCTGTTTTTGCGCATATCTGCGGATACACGAGAGTGTTTTATGGACAGGAATGGCATGGCGGGGCTGTGGTATTTCTGTTTTCGTGTGAGGCAGAGAGTGCTTTCCGGAAGCAAGGAGGGAAGTGGCTCATTCATGCCGGGTTTTTCGGTAAGTTGAGCACTAGGAAGGGAATTGCATATTGTTCCGTTTAAGGTTGGAGGGTCTTGGCGGAAAATAAGCAGTCGCGTCGTCTGGTGGCTATTAACATTGCCCCGGTTAACCAAGGCAGGGGAGTACACCGGGCGGTTTCCCGTCTTATGGCAGGCTGATTCGCTTGTCTAGCAGCGGAAAGCGATGCGAGAGGGAATGCAGTGAGGCCCGCGATGTTCAAGCACGCGGGTTTTTCACTTTTTACAGCCTGCATTTTAGGGAATCTCCCCGTCATAAATATGGATCAAAGTGAAGAATTTCAAGAGCCAAGGGGGGTGGTTGGAATGACGTGGGGGCTCACTCCGTATATACTGCAAGTAGGTTTTGATTCAACAATTTAAGAGGTGTGGGTATGGCACTGCAAGTTGCGGATTTTGAAGGGAAAGTCACGTTGGTGGACGGTGCCTGGGGTACGGAGTTGGATAAGCTGGGGTGCCCGCCGGGCTATTGTCGGGAAGAGTGGAATATCAGCCATCCGGAGCTGGTGGAGAAGGTGGCAGAGAGTTACCTGCAGGCGGGCTCGCAAATCATTCTGACCAATACTTTCGGGGGCAATCGTTTTTCCCTGGAGAAGCATAACTTTGGTGATCGTGTTCGGGATTTCAACGAAGCCGGCGCTCGGATCAGCAAGCAGTGCGCGGCAGATCGGGCCTGGGTTTTCGGATCGATGGGGCCATCCGGTAAGATGGTGGTTACCGGGGAGGTGACCGAAGAAGCGTTGTATGATGTTTTCAAGGAGCAGGCTGAAGCCTTGGTGAAAGGCAGCGTGGACGGCATCGTAGTGGAGACGATGACGGAACTGGCGGAAGCCCGGGCGGCAGTGAAGGCGGCGAAAACCACGGGTGTGCTTGTGGCTGGTTGTATGACCTACGATTCCGGGAAGGATAAGACGGTAACCATGATGGGAGTAACTCCGGAACAGGCGGTGGAAGAGCTTGGTGCTGCAGGTGCGGACATTATCGGTTGTAATTGCGGGGTGGGCATCGAGAATTACATCCAGGTTACGTCCAGGCTGCGGGCGGCGACTGATAAACCGGTTTGGGTCAAGGCCAACGCGGGATTGCCGGAGGTTCAGGGGGACATGGTCATTTACCGCATGACACCTCAACAGTATGCGGAGAAGGCCAAGGAAGTAGTTGCCGCCGGAGCCGACATTATCGGGGGTTGTTGCGGGACCAATCCGGAATTTATTAAGGAAATGAAGCAGACCTTGCTTGGCTGATGCGGGATTATTTTGAATTGGTGTTTTCAGTCATAAATGGATGTATCATCCAGGTATTGTTTTTGTTCGAAAGTGTTATCGCCCGCCTTTAGGTAGATATGTGCTTGTCAAGTAGCTCACTGGAGGACACGGGAAAGCATTCCTCATAGATGAGGACTTTATTGACGGCCCCCGGTAATTGGGATACAAACAAGCCGATCTTTAACGGGGGCTCATTCAGAACCCTTCAATAGACGTTGATTTTATGCCTGCCACTATTCTTGAATTGTTTGGGGTAGTGGTAATGGTGCTTTCATTTGGATTGAATTATGTCGGACAATCAGACGGAAGGTACGTTGGAGTTACACGACAAGGGGTATGGTTTTCTGCGCTCAGCCAAGCGCAACTACAGTGTTCATCCCATGGATCCCTTTGTTTCCCACCGGATAGTAGAACGTTATTCGTTGCGCCCAGGCGCGGACGTGATAGGAACAGTTCGGCGGAGCAGCGGCAGGGGGGCGAAATTTGACCTGGTCGAAGTAGAAACGATCAATGGGTCAAGCCTGGCGGATTACATGGAGTTTCGGCCGTTCAAGGAATTGACGGTGGTTGATCCGCGGGAATCGATTTGCTTTGAGACCAAGGGCGGGCCTTTGAGCATGCGGGTGGTGGATTTGATGACGCCCATTGGTCGGGGGCAGCGGGGATTGATTGCCGCCCCGCCTCGAACGGGGAAAACGGTTTTGTTGCAACAGATGGCAGCGGGATTGGCCGCCAATTATCCGGATATGTACATGATGGTTTTGCTGATCGACGAGCGGCCGGAGGAAGTGACCGAGATGCGGCGAACGGTGCACGGGGAGGTTGTATCGTCGAGTAATGATGAGAATGTGGCCTCGCACGTGCGGATCGCGCGGCTTATGATCGATAAGGCCAAGCGGATGGTCGAAGCGGGACAGCACGTGTTGATTCTGTTGGATTCGCTGACTCGGTTAGGGCGGGCATTTAACGCTTCGGTGAAATCGTCGGGGCGAATCATGAGCGGCGGGTTGGACAGTCGAGCCCTGACCGAGCCGAAGTCGATTTTCGGTTCCGCGCGGACGATTGAGAACGGTGGTTCTTTGACCATACTGGCCACCGCGTTGATCGAGACGGGCAGCAGGATGGACGAGTTGATTTTCAACGAGTTCAAGGGGACGGGGAACATGGAGATCATGTTGACGCGGGAGTTGGCCAATCTGCGTCTGTGGCCGGCGATGGATTTAAAGATGTCCGGGACGCGGAAAGAAGAACTACTGCTCGGTCACGAGGCGGTGGAGAAGATTTCCAAGATCCGCCGCCAGATCAGTCACCTGCCGCCGAACAAGGCGATGGAGATGCTATTGGATTCGCTGGGTAAGTATTCGACCAACGAAGAATTTCTCAGCAATTCGGTGGGTTGAAGGCGATATAGCACTGCTTTAGCATGTCTCGAGATTTACCTCTCCATATACCATTTTAACATTGTCAGAACCTTTACAGTATTGGGTAGAGGACTCAAGTTGGACGGTTTAAGATTTAAAGCTTACCCATTGCAATGAGTGAGCTTGCCTGCAATGGTTGAGCTTGAGGCAACGCTATTATTCGCAAAGGTTTATTATGGATGGGGGCGTTTTTGTGTAAAACCATGGCTTTCATGTCCGAGGCGTCCTTTAATGTTAACAGGTTATAAATATTGCAGTGTTGTATTGGTGTTGTATTTTAAAAAGGTGGCCGGTCATTTCGTGAGGATTTTTGTGATTTTCAAAAAGCGACATATTCGATGGGGGGTGGGATTATATAGTATCTGGTTGGGTTTGCTTTGTTTGGTGGGTTGTGAACAGAAGCCGACGACTTCGCCGGCCACACAAGGAGCCCAAGATATGATTATCGAATTGAAGAGTGACGCTTTCGGTCAGGATGAGGCTATTCCGCGGCAATATACCGGTGAGGGGAAGGATCTGTCTCCGCCGTTGCGGTGGACGGGGTTGCCGGCGGGGACCCGGCAACTTGCGTTGGTCGTGGACGATCCGGATGCCCCGCGGGCTGAGCCGTGGGTGCATTGGGTGATGTACAATATTCCGGCGGAGACGCGGGATTTACCGGAGGGGATTCCGGGGGAACAGAAGGTGTCCACCCCGGCCGGTGCGGTACAGGGAAAGAACAGCTGGGGGAGGATCGGTTACGGCGGTCCCATGCCGCCGCCGGGTCATGGGGTGCATCATTATTATTTCAAGCTTTATGCTTTGGACAGCGAGCTGGATTTGAAGCCGGGGCTGGACAAGAAAGCGTTGTTGGAGGCGTTGGGCGGCCACGTGCTGGGCCGTGGAGAACTTATTGGTACTTATGAGAGGTGATTATTGCCGGACAAGAGAACTCATCGGGGCGCCCATCCGGAAGACGGGCGGCGTTTTCAGGGGGTGCAGTTGGAACGGGTGCGGGAGGCGGTGAAGGATTTTTCCTGGCTGTTGAGCCGGGGATACGCAGACAAATCCGCGTTGAAGCTGGTGGGGGATCGTTATTCGTT
>CAZMVS010000086.1:0-9832 GCA_964569525.1 uncultured Planctomycetales bacterium | reverse complement strand
CTTTAACAACGGGGGCAGCGGCGCGGTGGACTTTTCGACGCCGGTAGATAGCGTTGATTATTTGAAGGGAACGGTTCATTACAGTTATATCTCGTCTTCTTTCGGGCATGATGTGACGGTGCGCTGGGCAGTTCGGGCGGTTTCCAGTGAGGGAAGTGAAGAGCAGAATGAGAAGGTGGTGGAGTCGCGGGCGGTGAATGCGCCACCGCCGGCGAATCCCACGATATTTGTGGAGGAGGAAAGCGAGGGATAAACATCATTTCCACATGAACAGGATTCAGGCACACAAATCATTATTACGGCGTGTAATTTTTAATTTCAGGGGTGATTGATGATTCGGGGGATGGAAAAACTGCGGCGGAACCAGGCGGAGGTCATGGCTTCTTACAAGGAGGAAGTTGAGCGGTCGGTTGAGCTGGCGACGCTACCTCGGCCGGGAAGTGTGATTTCTGTGGTGACCTTTGGGCGGGTTGATTCGGTAGTCAGCACGGATCCCGATTATGGGCCGCATTTACTGGTCGTTCGCCAACAATGGAGTGGGACGCCGCTCACCGTTGCGGACAGTGCGCTGCCTGCTGTGCGTTGTTATCCCTCGCCGAATCACGTAGTGGGTGATTATACGGTTGATGAATATGTTCGGCTTTCCACTGCGCATGGGGCGAAAGTTGCGGAAAAGCTCGGTTAGACAATTTCCGTTTACAAATCAATGATAAAAATCTGCAATTACATATAGAAATATCATCTCCATCGAGGCTGTTCAGTTAGCGCGTTTCCGGCAGTTTGTTTATTTTTTGGCTTTAGTGTTTTGGGAAGCGGAGGCCTTCCGCAGGTCGTTGGGGGGCAGGGCTTTTCGTCCTTCGCCTTGCAGGGCGAGGTGGGCGAAGGAGGCATGGTCGTGGATGGCGCCCAAGCCGATATAGCCCCACTGGTAGGTAGAGTCGGCGGCTTTGAGAAGCGGGTGGGCGTCTTTCTTGTACGCATCCAGGTAAACTTCGATTGCGCCCGTATTGGCGTTGCGCAGCACGTCGATTTTATGCCAAGTGTTATCGTTTATTTGGGGTGGCGATGCTGGTTGATCGAGGGGCAAAGGCTTGGCAAGATCGCCCGTGACGCAAACGATAGTATTACGAAAGCGGCCTTTTTGATTAGAGAGGTTGATGTAGTAATAGTGTTCCTGATCCTGATAGCCGAAAATGACACAGGCGTTGCGGGTTTCGTTGGCGACGTCCTGATCGAGTCGCAGGCGGCAAGAGAGTGAGAAAGAGCGGAAGCGGTAGGCGTTATAGAGGGCATAATGGTCCGGTTGAAGAGTGGCGGCTGATTTTTCGTCTTGCCGGGGATAGGCCATCTGCAGAAATCTGCGTTGGTCTTCCACGGCCACTCGCCAATGGTCGGGTTCCAGGAAGGACCAAGTTTCGCCGGGCTGTTGCAGATCAAAATCCTCGAACAGCATGATATGGGAGGGTGGCGGTTCCTGGCTGATAGGTTCCGTTGGTTGCTGGCAGGCCAGCATAAACAGGGCGAGAGCGCTGGTGACCAGGAAAGCAATTTGTTTAGGGGACAACATTTACGATCTTTCCTTTCCGGTCATGGTTTTGTGGCCGGTCAACCTCTAATACCACATAATCCGATTTCCAGACCCATTATCGGTATCGGCTGGGGGGAACGGCGTACTTGATGGGTTTATCGGGGGTTAAGTATTGATTTTGAGCCTAAGACGAAGGTCGAAATGCCCGGTTAAATTAAGCTTAGATCAATAAAATTATCGAGATTTAGCGGCAGATTTGTGGGAACGAAGCCATAGGATTGTGTAGAAGTCTCGATTTTCCCCGATGTGGGACGAGAACTCGATTCGGTTTTGTATCGTATAAGTATAATATGCTAAATTGAAAAAAGATGGGCCAAATGATATAGTCGAAGTTAAGATGTGGAAGCTTGACCCCCGCCTTTTTCCATAGATTCTTGGAGGATTAACTGATGGCAGAGCCCTTTGACGGGAAATCGATTCTCGTCGTGGACGACGATCCGGACATTCTGACCGCAATTGAATTAGCATTTAAAGAAGCCGGGGCGGAAATCCTGACGGCCAGTGATGGCAACACCGCGGTCCGGTTGGCTAATGAAAAGCAGCCGGACTTGATGATTTTGGATGCCATGCTTCCGCAGCGCAGCGGCTTCTTGGTATTGGAAAAGTTGAAAGGCAGAGGTGCAAAGGAGACGAATGATACGCGGATCATCATGATCACGGCCAACACCGGCAAGCGGCATCAATTGTGGGCCGAAAGTCTGGGAGCGGAAGCTTACATTAACAAGCCGTTCGCCATGGAAAAGCTATTTGCAGAGGCTGAAAAGATACTGGCCAACTAGAGTGACCTTTTGTTTCCTCACCCCGGGGGCCATTCCGGTTTCTTTCTCTTATGTTATCCAACCTTTTCAGACCCGCCGGCGCTTGAGTTGCGCGTTCAGGATTTTCTCTTTGCTGAACGGGATCGGTTGAGCTAGAATCATTTCAATGAGTAAAAGTAAAGTAGCAATTTTGCGGACCACTCCCGCCACGGTTTTGGCGGATTACCATCGAGCGATGAACCTGGCTGACTACCAGGAGACTTTGGACCGGCAAGCGGATACCGCCCTGAAGATCAACATTTCCTGGCATTTTTTCTATCCCGGTTCCAGTACGACGCCCTGGCAATTGGAGGGGGTAATTCGGGCCATGGAACGGGACGGGTTTGATCGGGACCTGATTCATGCATGTCACAATCGCACGGTGGTTATAGACTCCCATCTTGGGGAGCGGGAGAACAAGCAGGTCAACGTAGTGGAAAAACACGGCCTGCGGAATATACATCTCTATGAAAACGAGGAATGGATCAATATTCGGGACGCGGTAGGTGATCTGACCAAAGATTTTCTTTGTTTGAATGACGTTTACCCAAAGGGATTTTCTATTCCAAAGCGATTTTTGGAGGAGAACATCATTCACCTGCCCACGGTGAAGACGCACGTTTTCACGACGACCACGGGGGCCATGAAAAACGCATTTGGTGGTTTACTGAATGAGCATCGTCATTGGACCCATCCGGTGATTCACGAGACCTTGGTGGACCTGTTGATGATCCAGAAGAAGATTCACCGGGGGGTTTTTGCGGTGATGGACGGGACTTTCGCGGGGGACGGCCCGGGGCCACGGTGCATGATTCCGCATGTAAAGAACGTGGTGCTGGCTTCAGCGGACCAGGTGGCCATCGATGCGGTAGCGGCCAAGCTGATGGGATTTGATCCGATGAGTCTGCGCTATATCCAACTGGCCCACGAACGGGGATTGGGCTGTGGGGACGTGCGGGATATCGAGATTGTGGGCGATACTGACGCGGCCAAGGAGAACTGGCGGTTTGATGGGCCGTTTAAAAAGATGACCTTCGCGAGCAAGATGCAGCACAAGATTTACTGGGGTCGATTGAAAAATGCGTTGGAATGGTCGTTGAAGACCTGGCTGGCGCCGTGGGCGTATATTGCCAGCGTGTTGTATCATGACATGTACTGGTATCCGCTGCACGGGAACAACCGGGTCCACGACGTGCTGAACAGCGACTGGGGACGGCTATTTTACAATTGGGAAAAACTCACGCCTACCGAGGAAGGTTGGCCGGCGGTTGGGGAAGCGCCCTCTGATTCGGTGAAGCGGACCGGGGAGTTAATTCGCATGGCCACCGGTATATTGGGCACTTGTATTGCCGAAGCACCGGAGACGCGCAAGATTCGGGTGCGTCGCCGATCGGCCGTTGATAACCATTAGAAGTTTTTATTCCCTTTCCGCAATTTTCGAGCGTGAATATTCAGAACGGAAAGCGCAAAAAAATGCCCGGTGGAAAAACCGGGCATTTTTGTGTGCTTTATGCGGAATTGTCGGTCAGGTTTCTAGAGTGACCAGCCTTTACGGTATTCGCGTTTGATGTACTGTTCCGCCTCGGGCATATTGGGGATCTTCATGTTAGGGGCGTCCCATTCGATAGTATGGCCGGCCACCCGCATGGCCACGCACCCGAGCAGGACCATTTCGGTCAGCGGGCCGGCGTAATCGAAGTTGGACATCGGTTTGGGACCACCGAGACAGCCGAGCACCCATTCCTTACGATGTCCTTCGCCTTTGGGAAGGGTTTGCTCCGGCGGGGTGTAATCTTTGAACTTCTTTTCGGGGAGTAGTTTCCAACTTCCGCCGTAATCGCTGGCGGAGAACATGGCTCCTTTATCACCGATCATCAGGAATCCGCTGCCCGGCAACGGCTCGCCATGGATCATGCCGGCCAGCTTATCGATCATCCACTGGGGTTTCTTAGATCCGCCGTCATACCAGGTGTATTCCACAGGAGGCAGATCACCACGGGCGGGGAATTCATAATCGATCACGCTCCAGGAGGGATAGCTGAAGGGGTTCATATCCGCAGCAACTTGGGCTCGGATGCTGGACGGCGCCCCCAAGTTGCAGGCCCAGAAGGGCAGGTTGACGGTATGGCAGGCCATATCGCCGAGGGCTCCGGTACCGTAGTCCCACCAGCCACGCCAGACAAAGGGGAAGAAACATTTGTCAAAGGGGCGTTCCTGGGCCGGCCCCTGCCACAGATCCCACCGGAAATTACTGCGCGGTTTGGGGGCTGGTCCGCCTTGGCCGGTCATGGCCTTGGCCACGGAATGATTTTTAAGCATAGCCTCCACGCCCTGCGGCCAAATGGGGCGGTTGGTCCATACGTGGATTTGCCGGACCGGGCCGATCGCACCGGACTGGATGACTTCCACGCCGTGGCGCAGCGTATTGTTGTTGGTTCCCTGGTTTCCCATTTGGGTAACGACGTTGTATTTGTTGGCGGCTTCGCGCAGTTTGCGGGCTTCAAAGACGTCATGGGTCAGCGGTTTTTCGCAATAGACGTGTTTACCCAGTTGCATGGCGGCCATTGCGGCGACGGCGTGGCAGTTATCCGGGGTGGCTACCAGGACGGCGTCGATGTCCTTGTGGTTCTCATCCAGCATTTTGCGGAAGTCGTAATATTTTTTGGCCTTTGGATACTTCTTGAAAGTGCCCGCGGCCTGTTTGTGATCAACATCGGAGAAGGCCACAAAGTTTATCAAATCACCACACTCATTTTCCAAATGGTTAATATCGCTGCCGGCCATTCCGCCCGCACCAACGGTGGCGATGTTCAATTTTTCGTTGGGCGATTTGTTTTGGGCTTTGGCAGATCGGCCTGTCATTACCATGCCGGCACCAGCCAGGGCGCTGGCTTTCAAGAAATCACGACGATTCGGTTTTGCAGACATCCATCTCTCCTTTTCCTTCGGTCTATTGAATAGATAATTGTTGCTACAGGCGGCAAGTCCCAGGAGCATCGCGGCGGCGGACTTGTAAACCAAGCATTCCCCCATGATTGGGGTCCGGGATTATGCAACACCGGGAGTAAAAAACATATCCGCTGGCGGGCGATAATACAAGTTCAGCTTTTTTGCAGGACCGTGCGTTTCGGCGGTGGTTGACTTACAATCCCGACAGTGGAAGCGGGACTTGTTGGGAGATCGTTCTGTCGGCCGATGTTTATGAATCTCAAAACGTGGAGTCTGATTACATGAAATATGCACTCGCCCTGGCCATGGCATTGACTTTGAACGCGACGGCCAACCTGATGATGAAATTTGGCGTGGTACGTTTTCAAAAAACGGGGATTCGGCTGGAACAAGGGTTTCTACCCGTAGTGGAAAGCCTGTTCACTAACTGGGTGTTGATTGTGGGAATATGCTGCTTCGCCTGTAACGTGCTTTTTTACACTTATGCTTTGTCGGGGATTAAAATCAGCGTGGCTTATCCGATCATGGTCAGCGGCGGCTTTGCGATTATCGCGATCCTGGCATGGCGGTACCTACAGGAGACCTTAACCCCAGGCCAATGGATGGGCGTGTTTATGATTCTTATTGGGGTTTACCTGGTGGCGCGGCAGATGAGGCCGGATACGCCGAGCTAACCCAAAGTGACGGAGAAGATTCGACGAGCAATGATATAGCACACCTGCAACGGGCAATATTGGTCAAGCTAATTTTGGAAGTCAGCTACCGGGTACGCCCGCTTATTACACAAAATCGATTTGGCCGGGATCGGGTATCAGGCCTGCTTGGTGGGCACGGCCGAGGAATTCTCGCACTGCTTGTCGACCGACGTCCCCGTAATCCAAGGTCCATTCGTTCACATACATGCCGATGAACTTGTCGGCCAACTCATAACCCATATCACGAGCGTAGTCGAGGGCATATTGGACGGCCTGTGGGCGATGGTTCAGTGAATATTGGATACTTTCTTTAAGTACCGCTGAAATTTCGCTGATGTTTTCCTGGCCCAAGTCGCGGCGGATGGTGTTCCCTCCCAAAGGTAAGGGAAGTTTTGTTTCCTCCTTCCACCACAGGCCGAGGTCCATGAGACAATGTAACTGCTGATTTTGATAGGTGAGTTGGCCTTCGTGGATAATCAATCCTGCATCGGCTTTCCCCTGGGCGACGTGATCGAGAATACGATCGAACATGACCACCTCGTGGGTGAAGTTGTCTTTACCCAGCAGCAGGTTAAGGGCCAAGAAAGCGGAGGTCATTTCGCCGGGGACGGCTATTTTTTTACCCTGCAGGGAACGGACGTCGGCCGGTTCGCGGGCCACGATCATCGGCCCGTAGCCGTCGCCCATGCTGGAGCCGCAATTGGTTAATACGTATTTATCCGCCACGTAAGGATAGGCGTGAATACTAATAGCGGTGATTTCCAGTTCGCCGCGCAAAGCCCGTTCGTTCAGGGTTTGTATATCTTGAAGCACGTGTTCAAAATGCCAGCCTTTTGCATCCACCAAACCGCGGGCCAATCCATAGAACATGAAAGCGTCGTCGGGATCGGGACTATGTCCGAGACGGAGGTTTCTTTTTTCCGTTTGATCTGTCACAAGTTATTCCTTTGTTATTCCTTGGTGTAATATTTTCATTCACTTGGCCAACTTAAACAATCGGTCCATATCTTTTTTCTGATTGGTGGCGGTGATGGTGCAATGGTATTCGGTGGATTCGCCGGGTTGGAGTTCTTTGTACCAGCCTCTTTCGCGATCCACGGGGCGACCTTCCACGCCGCCTACTGACGGTTCCAGGGCACCGGTATAGGAGCCGTTGGGTCCCCAATGTTGCCAATTCACGAGCCGGGGAAATTCCTTTTTTGGATACTCGATCATGACGGCCATGTCGCGTTTTTTGTTTACCACGCCGGCTAACACGTTGCCTTTGTTATCCGTTTTGGCATCGACGTAGGTGACATATTCACCCCTGCCGCAGTGGGCTTTCAGGGGTTTGGGAGCTGTGCGGAAATTGTTTTCTTTGCTGAACCACTTGGCGGCTTGCTCGCCGATCGGTTGCAGCTTGCCTTGGTAGCAGTAGATGCTTTCGCCCGGCTCGAGCAGGGGGTAGCCGAAATTGATGTGCAGCAGCCAGGCGTGGGGGACCGGTTCATTGCCGCGGTTGATGAAATGGTCGTGAATGCGAATGGAGGTTTCTCCCAGGGTGGAACTGATGGTTCGGCGGAGTTCAACGTTGGGATTAAAGATGCGGGCGGTACGGATGATGCCGGATAGTTGCATTTGCAGATCGCCGCTAAGTGGATCGGGATTGTGCAGCGTTTCGAGGGTGGCGGGGGTATGGGAATGGGTACCATGGATGCCGTATTCTTCTCCATTCTCGGTGAAGGGGGCGCCGACATTCAGCGGTCCGCAACTGGCCAATAGTCCGCCGAAGAAGCCGCGCAGCCAATCCGTGCCCTTGCAGTAGGCTAAGGAAGGGGTCACAGGGCCGGTGAATGAATGCCAAGTCAGCGATTGGCCGAGAAATTCGGCATCGAGAATGTCCATTCCCCGATCGATGAGCACCTTGTAGCGGAGTCCGGCCCCGGTGTTGATCCAGGCGATGCGTACGCCCTTGGCGGGGCCGTTGTCCAGAACGGAGGTTTCGATGCCGCCGATTTGAGTGGGATTGATTACCGGTATTTTGGCGAAGGGATTTGATTTTCCGGAGGCGGACGTTTTCTTGGCCATTGAATGTGCTCCTTTTCGAATCGCGTGTTTAAGCGTGTTGTAAGAAGCAATTCTACGCAGAGTGGCGGCGTTGGCAATTATGTTGCCGTTGGGGTGGTGAATATAGAGCGGATTGTGCGGCAGGTGAGTTGCAAGTTATCAGGCATAAGCATCGACTACACCGCCCAGGGCGTACCAGTCGGCGATTACCGGTGGGCGGTTGGGGATGCGATCTTCGTACACGATCGGCGGCTGGGGCGGAGGGTACTCATTGCTCGGCCACCAGCGGGTGATTTCATCAGCGAAGGGTTCATGGGCGGGCCAGGGCTGCCAAGGCTCTACGGATTCGGGCGAGAATGGGGGAAGAGAGTCTAGATAATCGTGCGGCATGACAGCAGCGACGTCGGCCGACGGACGTTCAAAACGGCATACGGGCCGAGTTACAAACTGCAGGCCGAGAAGATTACAAAATCGCTCCAAGCCGAGAGCCTTGCTGCGTAGGTAACCTGCCAACGATCGCCAGTTCCACGCGGCACAGGGTAAAGAGGGGCGATGTGGATGGGCCTTTGGTCCACCATCCAGTGAACGCGTCATTCTTCCACAATGCGCAGGCATAGTGGCAGGATGACAACCAACTGGTCGGACGGGTTGAATCAAGGCGACGCTCTCCCCTCGTTACCTGGGCCGGTGCGACAGACCGATAACTGCATTTTCTCCTCGCTTCCATAGGTAGTTTTTGCAAAGAACATGCCGAAGGACCGATAGTCTAAGCCCGCGGTGTTTGAAGCCCTATAACCTCTTATCCTGGTTTAACTTGCCGCCGGAATTTTTTTGGGCATGATATGATTAACAGGTGACGTGGTCTGGAATTGTTGAACCCACGCATCATGGGCAGGTGTTTTTTGTTGATCAAAGTCCACACGGGGCGGGACAAGTACCGCACTGCTGGGAGCGATGCATTTTGAAAAGAAGTGAGCTGCATTACGAATTGCCGCAGGAGTTGATTGCCCGCAAGCCGGCAGACCGGCGAGATGAAAGTCGGCTGCTGGTTCTAGAGCGGAGCACGGGGCGATGCGGGCATCATCTATTCCGCGAGTTGCCGGAGCTGTTGCCCAGGAATGCCCTACTGGTGCTTAATGATACGAAGGTTTTGCCAGCCCGGTTGCGCATGCACCGGGCAACGGGTGGACGAGTAGAAGGATTATTTCTTGAAGAGCGATCGGCCAACGTATGGGAAATCATGTTAACCGGGGCAAGCAAGGTCAAGCCCGGCGAAGAATTGCAAATGGATCGATCCGGCCATCGGTTGAGATTAATTGAACGTATTGATCCTACGACGTGGTTGGCGGAACCCGTACCCGCCGATGATACGTTGGATATTCTGCAGGCTGCGGGGATGGCCCCCTTGCCGCCGTATATTGAGCGGGCTCGTAAGGAAGCCCGAGAGGAAGAGGCCATACCAGAGTCGCCTTTGCCTTTGGACAAGGATCAAGCCGAGACCAAACAGGATGTTTATGATTTGCAACGCTATCAGACGGTTTTTGCCCGGCAGCCCGGGGCGGTGGCGGCCCCTACCGCCGGGTTGCATTTTACGCCTGAGCTTTTGGAACAATTGAAGCAACAGGGTTTTGACATTGTTTATTCTACGTTGCACGTGGGTATAGGTACTTTTTTACCCATCCGTTGCGAGGATTTGGCTGAGCATGACATGCACGAGGAGCGTTATCACTGTTCGCCGGAGGCGGCCGCCGCTGTTA
>CAZMVS010000085.1:0-11486 GCA_964569525.1 uncultured Planctomycetales bacterium | reverse complement strand
TGAAACAGCTCAATGACGACTTTGATTTATTCATGCTGAACGATCGTCCCAGCCGCCTGAGCAAATGGAAATAAATGCCCGCAAGGCGGCAACATGGCTTGGACCTTCCAACCCGGTCTTGGAGGCCGGGTTTTCTTATGCTCTTTGAACCTCAATATCTTTCTACTTCATAAAAGAGAGGTTGCGTGCTCATGCCTCGGGATGGGGTTCGCCTCCGAAGGTATCGACGCCGCCAAAACGTCGTTCGCGATTGGCAAAGACCTGCAGAGCTTTTTTAAGGTGCTCGGGCGTAAAATCCGGCCAAAAAATATTGGTGACGTAGAATTCCGCATAGCTGATTTGCCAGAGTAGGTAATTGCTGAGTCGCATTTCGCCGGCGGTACGAATCAATAAATCCGGATCGGGCAAATCGGCGGTATATAAGGCTTGACTGATGGTCTGCTCATCAATCTCATCCGGAGCAAGCGTTCCTTCCCTAATCTTGTGGGCCAGGGTACGGAAGGCATCCACCAGTTCCTGTCGGGAACCGTAGTTAATCGCCAAACACAGGAACATTCCCGTATTACGAGCACTCAAAGACTCCGTTTTGTCCAGTTCGCGAAGGAGATTTTCGGGCAGTCTCTCCCGCCGCCCGATCTGCTTAAAACGGAGATTGTTTTCCAAGATAGTCTGCCTTTCTCTGATAAGGTTCTCCACGTAGAGGTTCATCAAGGCATCGACTTCCTGGCGGGGGCGCTTCCAGTTTTCCGCACTGAAGCTGTACAGGGTAAGGGCGGGGATTTGCAGGCGGGCGCAATAAGTAACTATTTCACGGACGGTGGCGGCCCCTTGGACGTGGCCTTGTACGCGGTGCATTCCTCGATACCTTGCCCATCGTCCATTGCCATCCATGATAATGGCGATGTGTTGGGGCAGCTGTTGGCGGGTCAAGCCCAACTCCACTTGGGGATCCAATGGTTGTGGGTGTTTAGGATCAGACATGGCCGCCCTTCATTTAAGTCTGGATTCCAATCGCAACTCTCCGCCAGCCAATGGAAGCCTAGCAGAGGATACGTATGGCAACTTTAATTAGCGGGAGCAACAGACAATTATTTTTCCCGCATCAAGGTCTGGTTTCGTTCTGGGCCGACGCTGACAATCTTCACTGGTATGCCGAGCAATTGCTCAATTCGATCCAAGTAAGCCCGGGCTTGTTCAGGGAGTTGGTCAATGGAACGGGCCTGGCGCAAATCTTCCTGCCAGCCAGAAAGATACTCGATCTTCGGACGAGCTTTTTCAAGCAATCCGCTATCGGCTATAAAACCGGGCAACGGCCCCTGGTCAGTCTCGTAGCCGGTACAAATCCCCACTTTTTCCAGTCCGGTAAGTGTATCCAAGTGCATAACGGCCACACTGGTCACTCCGCTGAGCCGGGCGCTGTAACGGCCTGCTACGGCATCGAACCACCCGCAACGTCGGGGTCTCCCGGTGGTCGTGCCATATTCGTGGCCGCGATCGCGAATATACTGGCCTACATCGTCATGCAACTCGCTGGGGAACGGTCCGGCGCCAACCCGGGTGGTATAGGCTTTGGTCACGCCGAAACAATGCTTGATGGCTTGTGGAGGGACGCCGGCTCCGGCGGGAACCCCGATCGCGCTGGTTGTACTGCTGGTTACAAAGGGGAAGGTGCCGTGGTCGATATCCAACAAGGCTCCATTGGCCCCTTCGAATAACAAGCGCTTGCCATCCTGCATGGTCTGGTCTAGAAAAAGAGTTGTATCGCAAACCCGATTACGCAAGCGTTCGGCATAGCCGAGGTATTCATCAACCACTGCCTTGGGATTGAGCGGATCGTCGTCTTCATAAAGAGCTTTGAACAAGGCGTTTTTGAGTTCTACGTTACGAGTGATTTTCTCCCGTAACACCTCAGAATCCATTAAATCAATCACGCGGATAGCGGTGGCCCGTTGCATTTTGTCTGCATAACAAGGGCCAATCCCCCGGGCAGTGGTCCCGATCTTCTTTTTGCCCAAGGCCTGCTCAGAAAGTACGTCCATTTTCTTGTGATAAGGCATGACCACCTGGGCCCGGTTGCTGATCTTGAGGTTATCCTGCACAAAGATGCCCCGCTTGGCCAGGGCGTCGATTTCCTCCAGCATGCGGCCGACATCCACAGCCACCCCCGGACCGACTACACAAATAGTGTTATCACTCAAGATACCCACGGGCAGCAGGTGGAGGGCGAATTTTTCATCCTTGATCTGGACCGTGTGCCCGGCGTTACCGCCCCCGTTATAGCGAATAACAATATCGAAATGTTCCGTCAGCAGGTCAACGATCTTGCCTTTCCCCTCGTCACCCCAATGCATACCTATGACACACGTATGTCCCAATTTGTCAAAATCCATAAATTCGTCTCGCTTCAGGATTATGTATAACACCGGACAGGATTTAACGCCCGTACCTTTTGACGGCGCAACAAAAAAGATCCATCCTTTTTTCACCTGGGACGGTTCTACTGTCCCAGAAGAACAAACCTGTATTGGTCAATGCTTTGATATAAGCTAGCACTTGCCCTATGAAGCGTCAAGAATAGGCAGGAAACGCCGATAAAGACACAAAAAACCATATAAATAATTTAAAAAAACTTCCTCTTTTTTAACCGGCAGTTTCGAGACACTTTGTAAACACCTTCATCCTCAACAGGTATTGCGAGGAAGTGGCCGCCGAAGTGACCAATTATTGCAATTGGTTTATGTCAACCCCAAAAGGTCCGTGATGGTCGGGCAAGCTCCCGATAGGGCCGCCCAACTGGCGGCGGTCCAACCGAAATAGTCGATACCATTGAAAAACTTGCCAATATTGTCTACACAGCCCACACTGCCAATACCTGCTGCAATTACCATAGTTTTAAATATAAGCGTTTTCATTGTTTTTTACTCCCGCCCAGATTCGAGCCAGCATCCGCGAACCCAGGCTGTCAATTTCTCCCGGGAATATTGCCCCAAACGACCGCATTATCCCCCGCTCGCCCCCGTAAGGAGAAGAAATGCGGTGTCAAATCACACCAGAAAGGAGCGAACCGGTCGCAATACCCAGGAACATGTCCAAGGATTTCACCAGGTTGTTAGAGCCGGAGCAACTCCAGAAGTTCGCTAACAACACACTCCCTGTACCGAACAGTAACAACATCTTGTACAAGCTCGTTTTCATCTTTGTTCTCCTGAAAACGTTGCCGATCCCTCACGGGACCGAGCAGGACACTGGCCAAAACTTCGGCGGCCACTTGGACAACTCCAACTTAAAATATACATCAGATTTTCAGGTGTGCCGGGGAATTCAATTTGTCCGAAAAAGCATTCTTTTGCAGGTTATTAACTTATAATTACTCTAGCTCTATGTAGCGAATGCAAGTTATTCGATGGAATACAACCAGCTAAAACTTGGATTTACGTTGGTGATGTTAGTATTGGGAGCAGTCAAGGTATTAACAAGCGGCGGATCTGCTCATTGTTGACCGGCTGGATGATTCCTTTTTCCGTGATGATTCCTTGTATGTACGGTGCGGGGGTCACGTCAAAAGCGGGATTATAGAAGTGGGCGTTCTCGGGAGCGGTAAGTTGGCCGAAACCCTGGCTGATTTCCTCAGGCAATCTTTCTTCTATAGGGATATTCTCCCCGTCAGGCAGTGATAAATCAAAGGTGGAAAACGGAGCGGCCACAAAGAAGGGAACGTTATGGGCATCGGCCAGAACGGCCAGGCTGTAGGTGCCTATTTTATTGGCGACGTCGCCGTTGGCGGCGATGCGGTCCGCCCCGGTGATGACCAGATCCACCCGACCGGCCTGCATCAAGGCACCGGCCATGTTGTCACAGATGACAGTTACGTCAATGCCGTTCTGCAAAAGTTCCCAGGCAGTTAATCGTGAGCCCTGCAACAAGGGACGGGTCTCATCCGCATACACCTGGAAACGGATGCCCCGTTCATGGGCCAAGTATAAAGGAGCCAAGGCGGTGCCGTATTGTACCGTGGCCAATGCACCGGCATTGCAATGTGTCAAAACAGAAGCGTTGTCTTTAATCAAGTGCGCTCCCGATTCACCGATCGCGCGGCAGGTGGCGGCGTCTTCTGTGCAGATCGTTTTTGCTTCAGCCAGTAAGCCTTCTTTCAAGGCCTTCAGTTCCCCGCCCTGAAGACTTTCAGCCCGCTGTTTCATCCGTTCCAGAGCCCAGAACAAGTTGACCGCCGTCGGTCTGCTGGAGGCCAGGTATTCGCAGGTTTTATTCAACTGGTTATAAAACGTCTCCATTGAATCGGCGTCGCGTATGCCCAGCACCACACCCATGGCGGCTGCTACACCGATGGCCGGCGCGCCGCGGACGCGAAGATTCTTGATTGCTTCCCAAAGCGTCTCGACATCGCGGAGGCGCAGAATCCGGGTTTCCGCGGGTAACAGGGTTTGATCGATCATTTCGATCTGCCCGTCTAATCCGCCACTCCATTGAATGGTTGTAAACGTTCCTGGTTTAGCTGCCACCCATTTGCTCCTGCAATTTCGCATTTTTGGTAATGGTGGCTTGGGCCTGATCCGCCTTGAACTGTTTTAAGGCATCAGCCACCTCAGGTCGGGCCAAGGCGATTATCTGGGCGGCGAGGACGGCGGCGTTTTTGGCTCCCGGCGAGCCCACTGCAACAGTCGCCACGGGAACTCCGGGGGGCATCTGCACGATGCTCAACAGGCTGTCCACGCCCTGCAGGGCTCCGGAAGCTAAGGGCACCCCGATCACTGGACGAGAGGTCAGGGCGGCCACTGCCCCGGGTAGCGCCGCGGCCATCCCCGCGGCAGCGATAAAAACGGAGACACCTTGCTTTTCGGCCCTGGCCACGTATTGCGTCAACCGATCGGGCGTTCGGTGAGCGGAGATCACCTGAACCTCCGCGGACAGGCCGAAATCTTCCAACTGCTTGTAACAGGCCTTCACAACCGGCCAATCGGAATCGCTGCCCATAATGATAGCCACTTGCGCATCACCCATGCTGCACCTCGCTGAATTCTGGAAAACGCCACCACCGCACTGTTCAGCCGCCGGCCATTGTAGCGGCCGGGACAAATCAGGGAAACATCGGCCCGCGGCTGCGGTGGAGACATAAAAAAACCCGGGCTTTCAACCCGGGCGGTATTCATAATTTGATTATTTTTATTGCTGCCCACAAAAAGTAGCCGCAAACCCGAAGGCCGGCAAACAGCAGGCTTGATATTCGCTAGACCTACTTGGCCCGTTCCACATACTCTCCGGTGCGCGTATCCACCCGAATCATTTCGCCGTTTTCGATAAAAGGCGGAACCTTCACTTTGGCTCCGGATTGCAGAATCGCCTCCTTGCTCTGGTTAGTGGCGGTCGCTCCTTTAACCACCGGTGGGGTATCGGCCACTTCCAACTCCACGATCTGCGGCAATTGGACAGAGACAATCTTGCCATCCACAAGATCAACCTGGACACGTTCGTTGTCCTTGAGATACTGAATCTGATCGCCGAACATGTCTTCGCCAACAGGGATCTGCTCATAGGTATTCACATCGGCCAACACGTAATCCTGCCCGTCATAATAAAGGTATTCGTATTCCTTGCTCTCCACGAAGGGGGCATCAAAATCTTCGTCCACGCGGGCCCGGTAATCGATGATCTGCCCGGTATGGAAGTTTTTCAGCTTCATCTGGATATAGCTGCGCTTGTTGCCCTTGGCGACATGCTGGGCATCTTTCACGCTGAACAAATTACCCTCGAAATTTATAACCTTTCCGGGTCTCAAATCACTTGCCTTAATCATTCGTTATCCTTTTCTTGTCTTGAATTCGTCTCGACAGTCAATACGCCCGAAATGCCCCCGGTCAACCGAGAACATCACGGGCGTAGACAAAGAGCTGCTTAACCGTGGCGTACCCTATAGTTTGGCAGATGCTGCGCCAACAGTCAATAGTAAAATCGAACGTATCGCGGCAGATTTGTTTCCCAGATTCGTTTTAGTTCCGGGCCTGAAATCCGAATCAGCAATTCATCTTAAGCCACTTCTACTTGTCGTTAATGGCCGTTACGGTTACTCTTCGAGTCGCTTTTAACGATACCTCAACAGGAAAGAAACATGTCAGACGAATTAAGCAAAGTATCCTCTTCAGCAGCGATCGAACACCTGCGTTGGAGTCTGACCTCAGAGGTAGGACCGATTCTGTTCGGCCGCATCGTGCAGCGTTTCGGCTCCGCCCAGAAGGCTTTGGGGGTGGGGGCTCAACGTCTGGAGACGGTGGAAGGGATCGGGCCTCAAAAGGCGGAACACATTGCCCGCTCCTGCGAACAAGCGGATCTGGAACGGGAATTGGAATTGGCGGAAAAACAGGGGGTTCGCATCGTCTGCCAAGAGGACGATGAATATCCCATGCCTCTGCGCTATATTCCCGATCCGCCCATCTGTCTGTACATTCGCGGGAAGCTCGAATCGGCGGATACCGTGGCATTGGCGATCGTAGGCGCCCGGCGGTGCACAGTTTACGGCCGAGAACAAGCCTATCGTTTCGGATATCAATTGGCTGAAAGAGGCATGACCGTTGTTTCCGGGCTGGCCCGCGGGGCGGACAGCGAAGCCCACAAGGGGGCCTTGAGTGCCCGCGGGCGGACCATTGCAGTTTTGGGAAATGGATTGGCCCGGCTTTATCCGCCTGAAAATAAGGAACTGGCGGAGCGGGTCACCCAATCCGGGGCTTTGATCAGCGAATTACCTATGGAAACAGAACCGGAAGCGAAAAATTTCCTGCCGCGCAACAGGATCATCGCGGGGCTTTCCCTCGGCGTATTGGTGGTAGAGGCAAGCAAACGCAGCGGGGCCCTTTCAACGGCGGCCCGTGCCAGCGAATACAACCGGGAGGTTTTCGCCCTTCCTGGCCGGGTGGATGTCGATGCATCACTCGGAACCAACCGTCTGATTCGCGATCAACACGCTAAATTGGTTATCGGCCCGCAAGATGTGATGGACGAACTGGATGAAGTCGGTGAGGCTCTACAACCGGTAGATACATCCGCTCGTCAGCCGGCAGAGAAAAAGCCCTTGTCCGCCAATCTCAAACTGACTGAAACCCAGCAACAGATTCATGGAATAATGGATCATGAGGAACGAACCATTGAAACCATCGCTGAGGAGACGGGATTATCGGCGGCTGAAGTCGCCTCCACTTTGATTTCTTTGCAGCTCAAGGGACTGGTTCGCCAACTGCCGGGGAACTTATTTATCCGCGTCGGGAAAAGCCGTTAAATGCGTCTTCCATGTCTGGTACACTCACCAGTGATCGGTTGACGCCAATTATACGGTATTGCTGCCGCTTCATTCGGTTACCGTTGTCTCGTACTTCACACCTTCCGGGACGGGCACGGCGACATTTACCGTTGTGCCGTACTCACCTTCGGTGGTCCTGGAGGAATCGACCGCAACAAAGGCGGTATAGGCGGATATCAAACCATATTTCAGGGCAATTTTTCTAATCTCTGTTCGTGCCGCACTGTAGCCGAACCGATTGTTCAAATCGGCGATCTTATTTCGAGCCCACACAAAAGGCAGTCCCTGGTAGGTTGAAGTTATGTCATCAAGGTTGACGGGGATGGCCATTTCCCGGGTATGGTCACCGACCTGCCCTTTGATACGAACGACTTCATTTCCGGTCCCGCGGAATCGGCCGGTGAGGATAATCGGTCGGCCGACAAAAAGATCACGTATCCGCGTGGGATATACATCAGTGACTTTCAGGCCGCTCCAGTCGATTTCCAGATCGGTCAGGGCCGGATGGCTTATTCGCTCGAAGAAAGCGTCCATAACCTCGGCCGCGCTGTCATTCGACCCCAGGTAGGCTACTGCGCCATTCCCGAGCACAGCCATTCGATCCAACAGGTAACGGTTCGGCGAAGAGCCAACCCCGAAACTGAATATCCGCGACGCGTCCAACGCTTTGTGAACCTCGCCAAGAATCTGTCTTTCGTTGCCGATGTATCCGTCGGTCATGAAACTTACAAACCGAAGGCGCCGTTCGTCATGCGGAAAATCCAAGGCAGCCTTGACCCCTTCAATCATCATGGTTCCGCCACCACTGTTCAGCGATCGCAGGTAGCGCAGCCCCTTCCGCACATTTTTCGCACTCGCTAAAAGCGGTCTGCGCCCCAGTTGCGAAGCATCATTGGAAAAGCGAATGATTTGAAAGGTGTCGTCCGGTTTCAGTTGCTTTAACGCCCGTTCGACGGCGGCTTTCGCCTGGGCGATGGGTCGGCCGTTCATGCTGCCGGAAGTATCCAGCACGAAGATCATTTCCATGGGCTTGCGTTTCAATGATTTTAAATGCTCCGGTGGATACAGCATCAACACAAAGTGTCCGCCGTGCTCATCGCGGTGGAACATCATGGCGGATTTGACCTGGTCACCGGCAACTTTGTAGCGCAGCACGAAATCCTTATTGGGAATAGCATCCCGTGAACTCAGCATCACCTCTGCTTTTTCGGGGCTTGGCCGCTTTACCTGGATCACATGGCTGCGTGATTTGATTTCCTCGATTTCAACACCGGCGTCGATTGAAACGGCCAACGAAATATCATGCCCACTACGCTCGCCGGGCTTGAGGTATTGCACTTCGGTTTTCTGGCCCGAGACGCCCCGTTTCCCGCGGGCAATAGCCCCTACTCCATTCGTGCTCCCGAGAGGATTGAAACGTGGTCCCACGACCATGGGGAATACAAACTCATAGGCACCGTCATGATAAGCCAGCGTATTGAAATATTTGATATTGATGTCAATTTGTTTACCCGGTTCGATATTGGCCACCGATTGGGTAAAGATGTTGGGCCGTTCCTGGGTCAGTAGCGAGGCCGCATAACCCCGCCGCTTTGCCTGGGCGTAAATCCGTTCCGCCTCTTCACGTTCACGGATAATGCCGCGAATTATACGCTCGCCGATGGTCATCAGAAACTCATTCACTGCGGCATTTTGCGGCAAAGGGAACACATATACCGCTTCGATCTTACTTTCATAAGGATTCTGGTATTGCTGAGTGACGTTGACCGTGGAAATGTAGCCGGCAATCGAGGCCTTGACGTCCGTATGCTTGAGCGGAAGGGGAATCTCCTTCTCCGCCTGAAGCCTGGCTTTTAACATCCCACAGCCGGGGACCTCTTCGTCGGAGGTTCCCGGCGGAATTTCCGGACGCTGGATCACCCACAGTTCTTCGCCAGCATCAGGAAGTAAACCTGCTGGTACGGATCTCCACGGACCAGGCCCGCCAACGCTCATTGCACATTCGCGGGCGCGATGCAGGCTTGGCATCATAATGCTCGCCAGTCCAACCACCAGGAGCCCGAGAATCACGACGCCGACTCCTTTTTTGATTAATGATTTCATCGGTTTTCTCCTTCAGAATTTGTTGAACCAGCGCCCGTCACAATGGGCGCACTTTTTCCGTACGGCTGAAGCCAACACGGTTTTAATAAGGGAGAAGATAGTATCTCCGTACCGGCTACAACCAGCTAAACAAACGATAAGGGTGGAATTCTGAAGCTTGCACAAAAGGAGTTATTGAGGCGGCCTCGGCGAGCAAATATAAAATATTATTATTCCAATCAGGCTATGTCGCTGAGCCGAAGGCAACCTCGATATCAGGCTCCCATGAAAATGCTTCATCGACCGCCCACCTATCAGCTCTTCCATTAATATTCTTTTTCAGAAACAGGCGAAGTCAAATAGAGAGTCAGGAATTAATGAAGCTGAATCTTAATCATTGAGAAACGTGTTGCTTTGCGGCGCGTTGTCACACAGCACAGAACCCGACCCCTCGCCACATATTTTCTTCCAGCGCGAGCCTCTTCGAAGCTCGAAGGACGTGCAAATCACATATCGTCAATATCGCCCCGTTGAATAAAGACCGCTAAAGAGGTTAGGATAAAGAAAAGTGTTTATGCGGTTTCGATTCGTGCGCGTTCAATCAGCATTTGAGGCCTACTCATGTTTTCCCATCCGAATTCAATCTCGCGGGCCATGAAACTCGGACCTTGGGCGACGATCTTGGTCCTAGCCGTTGCGGTCCTGCCGCTTCGCGCCCAGGCCGAAAAGGAACAACCTGGCGAAAAGAAGTTGAACATCGTTCTCATTCAGGCGGACGATCTGGCGGCCGGCTATACGGGCTTTGAAGGTCATTCGATCGTGCAGACGCCCAATCTGGACAAGCTTGCCGGCCAGAGTGTTCAATTTTCGCGTTTTTATTCGCCCGCCCCCAATGACGGCTATAGCCAAGCGGCCCTGCTCACCAGCCAATATCCTCATCAATATGAAGAGATAGAAAAGGATACGCTTCTTTCGCCTTATGCCCCGACTTTTGTTCACCAATTGAAAAAAGTCGGCTACCGTTGCGGGTTTGTGGGCAAATGGGAATTGAGTGAACATCCCGCCTATGCGGAGACGTATGGCTTCGAAAGTTACACCGCTGTCGATGACCTGGAATGGAGCTGGACCGATTGTCCTGTATGGGTGCAGCGTAAAAAACAACAGGCGGGTGAATTTTTAACGGATTGGCATGTCAGCCGAGCGATGGAATTCATCGATTCCTCCGAGGACAAACCTTTTTTCCTTTGGTTGGGTCTGCGGACGCCGCATGAACCTTTCGTCTATCCGCCGGGCACTGAAGACCTCTATCCGCCGCAACCGGTGGACGTGAACCAGCTTAAGGCCATCGAGAATCTACCCAACCTATTGAATCAATGTCTGCTGCGAAGGGATTACCATAAAAAGAAAAACAAGCTGGGCGAAATGCGTTCCAAGTATTACGCTATGATCCATTACATGGACAAGTGCCTCGGTCGGCTGTTGGAGCGATTGAATCAGCCCGATCTATCTGAGCAGACGGTCGTGGTTTTCTGTAGCGAGAACGGTTTTCTGTTAGGTGAGCATCAATTGTACGGCAAAGGCCCAATCTTGGTGGAAGAGTTAATCCGCTCCCCGCTTTTGATTCGTCATCCACAGATGGTCGGCGGTACACGGGAAGTTCGGCTGACCAGCGGTATCGACCTGGGGCCGACTTTCTGCACATTAGCAGACGCTGAAATTCCCGTCACTATGAAAGGCAAATCGCTGTTGACCTATATGCAGGATCCCTCGGCCGAGGAAGCTTTGGGGGAAGCTTTCGTCGCTTGGTATGTGGATCAGGACAATCCGTTTCCCGCCCGGGCGGTGTTGAATGAACGATTTAAATTCATTGAATACCTGGAAGAAGACAACATGCTTTTTGACCTGGTTCGCGATCCTGAAGAGAGCGTAAACGTCCTTGAATTGCCGCAGTATCTTGCAGTGATCAACGTGCTGCAAAATCGCCTGAATTTATGGCGGGTCGCCACCAATGATATGAAGGAAGAGTCAGGGCAACGCGTCACCCGCCGGCGCGGCCTGCCGCGTCAACGAAATGTTCATCGTCGGCCTGGTTCAAGTC
>CAZMVS010000084.1:0-18956 GCA_964569525.1 uncultured Planctomycetales bacterium | reverse complement strand
CGCCCTCCTTTTTGCGATCAATCACTAACCGACTTTCATAATGAAACACGCGTATCCACGTAACGTCATCGTTAAAAAACGTCCCACCCTTTCCCTTAGAAAGAGTGGGACGTCGTTTATAAGATAATCCTCCACCCACAGTAAAATATACACCGGGGAGTGTTTTAACAAACCAGCTAATCTGCCGGGGCGTACTCGATCTTCTCTAAGTCTATCTTGCCATGAACCACATCAACAAAGGGCTTGCCGCCCTTCACGCCCACTGTTCCGAAGCCGGTCGCCGTGGACAAAAAGCTACGGAAATCGCCCTTGATTTGCGGCTCAAGGTACAGCGTCTTCTCCACCGCGTCATAGCGGGCTCCACTAAGTGCCTGCAATAAGGCATAGGAAGACATGGCCCGGGCGTACCAGTGGCCGCACTCGTACTCGTTGAACGGATTGCGGATCACCCCGTCATATCGCTCGCGGGCGGTCCGCACAATATCCAATCCCTTTTCAACCATCCCCTTCATGATCAGGTGTGCAGCAACTTGGTACTCGATCCCCGTCCAGACCTCGTTACTGTACACAAACGGCAGAGAAAGCTTGCCGCCCTTCGGCCAAGTGCACAACAGTAAACCGCCGTCCCGATCCGCGGCAAAGGTCGGCCGCTGAGGATTAACATGGTCGGAAAGATCGTGCTTGAGGTTGTACTTGTGAATGGACTCCAGGTGGCCGGCCACCTTCTCCTGATTCAGCACCGGGCCAACGCCACAAACCTCGGCTATCCACACGCCCAACACGCCATCGGACAAACAGCCCTTGCCATATTGGTACTTGGGGCCCTCTTTCTTCAACAATTCCAGCGCTTCCGGTGAATAACCGCCGTGAAAACTCTGTACCTTGGTCGGATTCGGCGCTTTCAGTCCTTCCCACTGAATCTTCTGATAGAAATATGCCCCATTCCACAACTGCTCATTTACAAAGGCCTGCCCTTTTTCCAGCAACTCCTGGTATTTGCTCACATCCTCACCAAGAGCCTCACCCATCTTGCAGGCGGCCTTGAGAGCACCAAGATAAAAACTCGTACACATCGGCTCGGGGCCCCAGAACTCGATGTCATACGTATTATGATGCGGCTCTTCGAGAATTCCCTTGCTCTTGGGATCCCAGGTTTGGCTGCAGTAATCCATGCTTTGCTTAACCTTGGGCCATATCTTCTTCAGCCAATCATTATCTCCACTGATCCGCCATTCGCGATGAACCTTCATGATCCCGCCCAGCTGCCCGTCAGAAGCGGCATGGAAATTATGCGTGGTAGGCCGAATGGGCAAAGCCGTGCGAAATGCCTGGTGCCCGCGTTCATCCTGCGAAACGAAATACTCCGTTTCCCGCAAAGTCCGCTCCAGACTGGGGAACAGGTGCGGCATGGCCTGGGCGTAATTCCACACGTGCGTGCAACTTCCATGACAACAACCTCTACTATCACAGCACCCTTCAAAACACCACAAGCGGCCGTCATGCTGACGAAGCACCGTGGGCGCCTTGAGAATGGTAAGATTGGCTGCCACCGCCTCAATGACTTCCGCCGGCAAAGTACTGTCATAAAAACACTCGCGGAACAGGCGGCTGCGATCACGCAATCCCTGGTAATGATGATCCCAGTACTCCATGACGTCATAAATGTCTTCAAATTTACTGGAGTACCAAGGCTTATAGTGCTGCGGAATTTTGCATTTACCGCCTTCACAACTTGCGATTTCTTGTTGCTTCTTATTATTGTTTTTTGCATCTTCCCCAATTCGCATGTTTGTTTGAGGCACATACCAGGATAGCTGAAGAACAATGGTTTTTTCCTGGTTAGCGGTCAAACGGAAAGGCACGTAAATACTGGCTCCCGGCGCCTGCCCGCCTTCACTCACCGACGGACGGTCGAAGGCCTTACCCTGTTTAACGTTTTCCCAAGCCATGGTATTGCTGTCGAACCAACCACCACGGAACCAGGCACAGTTCACCTTGGCCTCCGGATCGGTCACCCGAGCATAAAAATCCCCTTTTTCCCAAGGCTTATCCTTGGAGGGCTCTTGGCCGAAAATGAACCCCCGGTCTGCCTTGTGAATGTAAGGCTTGCCGCCGGCCTCCATGAAGTTTTTAGCGTTGAAGGAATAAACCGCTTCGACGGTTTTCCATGTACGATTCACAAAATGAAATTCCAAGGCGGCGACGGGCAACGAAGAATTGTCCGGATCACCCGGCGTAAAAGGACTCCAACCGGTAATAGTTACGTCCAGCGGCATCTGGTCATCACTCAATTGAACCATGCCGAAAGGAAAGCGGGCCTTAAAAGAAGCTTTGCCAAAACGCGGCAAGCCGTAGGTCCGACCTCCCAATCCATTACCTGAGCCGGGTATACCAAACAATTTCCACCCCGGCAGCGGCCCTTCCAACACGCGGGCCACGTTCCCCTTTTTTCCCTTGATACAAACCGCTGAATAAATATACGGCTCGTTGTAAACCTCCGGACGATTACGCAGGGACACGTGAGACAATGTCCCCGTCCCTTCCATGCAAATCATACCTGCTCCCATACCGCCCATGGGAAAGGCCACGCGGGACAGATAATCGCCCGTGTATGCACCGTTGAATTCGTGACTGCCGGTAGCAGCTTCTCGATCTATCCCCGGAGTTGCGGCGGCCTGTAAGCCCGTCGTCACCAAACCGGCTAATACAACACAGACCAAGACACCGGCGAATCGCCGTTTTGCGTTTGTAATAAGTTGCCGACTTTTCAGAAGCATATTGACCTCCTTCGGTTTTCACACAGTAATGGAAATCCCTACAAATATGAGGGACGTTATTTGGTTATGATAAACGGAAAACATAAAATTGCCACCTAACGGGATGACAAGATATATGCCAAGGAATTTATGTAGCCCGGAATCGCTACTTACCATACGGCTTTGCGGCTGGGATAATTTTACTTAAAAATAGGGCAAGACCCGGATATGAACTCAGGGATAAAAAACGTCCAAAAGTGAACGAAATTCCTTGACTTTTTCCTCATATTCCTGGGTAGCCGGGGCATGCAGATAGGACAGATCTTCTCCCCTGAACGACTTGATGCGCACATCCTTACGTTGGGATAAATCAATCATATCATCCAACTTCTCATGGGGAATGGAATTGTTATTTTCATCGTAAGCGATGATCACGATGGGCTTGAAGGGTTTCGTTCGGTTGTGCCGGACCACCACTCCGTAACGCCCATCTTCCAGCCGAAGCTTGGAACCGATGGCGAACGGCTGAATAAGCTGAGCAAAGGCGGTGGTTAAACGCGAATCAAAACATTGGTGATGCGGGCCAATGAGCATTTCCCATAAAACACGAGACGGCGACTTGGATTCTGCAAACACACCCTCTGAAGTAGCCGCCGCATAAGCATCTGCAATACGCACAATACGCGCAAAAATATGTACCTTATCCTCTTTTAAACCGGCAGGATAACCGGTACCCTCCAGGTTCTCATGATGCGAACGAACAATCATACGGGAAACAGCGGAAAAATTATCGGGTAGCATGTCCGCCCCGGTTTGCGGATGCTGTCGAATTTGTTCCCACTCTTCGGCGGTCGGAGGTTTTCGGCCGCTGAACACCTGCTGATATGGAAGCAAGCCCAAATCCATAACCAAAACGCCCAATCCCATAGGCGTCAAATCCATGGCGAAATTTTCATGCATGCCACGCGCCTTGGAACGGCGCTTGCGCTCATTGACCACGTAAGAAAGAACCGTCGAACCCAACAGCATGCTGAGATAAAAAACGTTCCCCGTATGCGTACTCAAAAATGTGTTGCTATCCAGGCATTGACTGACCAGTGCCGTAGAAACGGGATTATCGCGCAGAAAATTCATGATTTCGCGGACCGCCTCGTTGAGGGCGTCAAAATCCGCGTGTTTCAGGGAAGTTCTATCCGAGAAGCGTTTTTGCACCTGGGACATGGAACCGGAAACCTTCTGCTGGACCGCGTCAGCCACCTTCCGCTCCGCGGAGTCGTCTTCAAACTCCACCACGTTGTCCAGCACCGGATCTCCCACCCGGACGCTTATCCCAGGATACCGCCGACGGATAACTTCGATCTCTTTTTCCGACAGCGGCCTACCACTTTGCATCATGATCCGACCGTTGTTCAAAATCGGTTCAAATAACGCCATTCCCGGTCGTAATTCATCGCTAGGAACCACCAGGGGCATGAAACACAAACCCTTTTTTTATGATTTACTATCCCCAAACCTGACAGTTACAGGCATTTCCTTTTTCGTCTTACAAAGTGTAATACTTGAGCACACAACAAGTTATGGTCTCTTTTAAAGTTAAATCAATACCACATATAGACCTCGTGATGCGCCAAGACACCACATGTAGAGACAAACGCCAACTTCACCAAAACGCTTTCATAATTAAATGGCTGTGGATTCCTGCATCGCCATATCCCTCCACGATAAAAATAACATTGAAAACGGAAAGCTAAAAACCATCCTGCTTTTAGACAAATCACTTCAACTAGAACTTTCAGTACTGGAAAAAAACTGTTTATCGGACGATTTTGCAGAAACCAAAATGCTCATAACTCAAGTTCCAGTCAGAACTTGTCCGATAATCGAAGCACGGTGCGCATATAAAATCATCTTTGGTATCTGCAAGGGGCATGCACGCGCATGGCCGATGTTCTCGACCAATCAGAAGTTGATGCCCTCCTATCGGCGGTAAATGCTGGCGATGAAGAGGAGAACGCCGAAGAGGTATTCTCTCGCTCTTTCGCCAAGCAACAGGAAGTCCGCACCTACGATTTCAAACGACCGGAGCGGGTCAGCAAAGATCAGATGCGTAGCCTCGAGGCTATCCACGAAAACTTTTCGCGGAACTTTGGGGCCTCACTGTCGGCCTTTCTGCGAACGATCGTCGAAGTTCGTGTCGCCAATATCGAACAATTGACCTATAGCGAGTTCATTCATTCCCTGCCCAATCCCACCTGTTTCAACTTGCTGAACGCCAAGCCTCTGGAAGGTCAACTTTGCCTGGAAATCAGCCCGCTTATTGTCTATCCCATCATTGACCGACTGCTGGGCGGCTCGAATGCGGAATTGTTTATCCCTCAGCGCCCCTTGACCACCATCGAATGGCGACTGGTCAGCCGCATCACTGATCGGGTGCTCAGCAACCTCACGGAAGTTTGGTCCCACTTGGTCAACGTGGAATTTGAAATGGCGGAAACGGAATCCAACCCCCACCTGGTGCAGATTGTGGCTCCCAACGAAGTGGTGGTAGTCATCGGCCTGGAACTGAAAATGGGGAACCGGGCGGGAACCATGACCCTCTGTTTCCCTTTTAACGTCATCGAACCGGTCATGGGCAAACTGGCCACGCAAAACTGGATGGCTTATCAGCGGAAGGCCGTCAGCCAACAGCAACGCAACAAAATTACCAATAATCTGAAAAAGGCAGAGGTCGGACTCCGGGCCTTTCTCGCCCAAACCACCATCACCGTCAACGATCTGCTCAATCTTCAGCCCGGCGATATTATCCCCACAACCAAGTCCGCCAATTCAGACCTCGTTATCCAGGTCGAAGGCCAAAATAAATACGCCGGCAAACTTTACCAGCTCAAAGGCTCCCGGGCCCTGAAAATCACCCGCCACGCCGAATTCGATGAACCACTGTGATTGTTTGTCGTAAATTTCTTTGATCAAATAAGCTTAGGAATGCGTTCCTGCATACAGAAATAGGGTTTTAATATACTAAGTAATCTTGAACAATGAATTCTTGTTTATCTAAAAACCAAGCAGGTTCGACATTGACAACGAACCGGAATAATATAATGCGTTTTTTCATTTCGAGTAATCCCATAAACCCAATCTGGCTGATATTAGGGACAATAGCAATAGGTATCTTGGCGACTTTATTCACAATAATTTCTTGCTGGGACCAAGTGACCTGCGATCCCGAAACTCATGAAATAATAACTGTTAGCACGCTTCAACCATCTTTTCTTCAGTTCACAAGATCAACACACACATTTTTTAGCATATGTATTTTCTTGCTGGGAATTTACGGGATAATAAGACGAAGATTGATCTGGGGAGTTTTAATTCTTATCGCTACTCTTCTATTATTTCCTTTTTTATTATTTGTTACTTTGGCCACCAATCCTGGGCCATTTACTATAGAATCAGAAATAACAATACCAAGCGGCCCCACCTACGCATTTTTAAATAGTTCGTTCCTACAAGGTCAAACTATGGTTCTTGGACAAATGATCCAACAAGGATTGTTTACAAATACCTATAAATCCCTAGGTCAAACAAATGGTGACTCCCCTCGAAGCTGGGCTGGGGTAATTCGTCCTAACCGCACGCCGGAAGATAACTATGGGCAGCTTTATATGAATTCCGCAGGCCTGCTGGTCGGAATCCGTTATGACCACAAGGCTTACCTAGCCTACGACACGAAAACCGGTGAATTTTCCGGACACGGTAAAATCGAAAAATTGTCACCTTTTGTATTGTTGGATGAAGGCGTATCCATCAACCCAAAAGATGTCGACAGCATCATTCAAGACCAAAAAGAAGAACGTGATATTGGGCCGGGAATTCCTCAAGCCAAACATATGCAAAAGGCTTTGGACTCATCAAATCCCGAAATTCGCAAAATTGCGGCAAGGATTCTACAAGCTCGTGGCATAGAAGTTCCCGCCACAAAATAATCCTTATCATCCTTTGTTGGCATAAACTGCTAAAACATAGAATTTCAAAAGGCCGAACCCCGATCTATCGAAGCCCGGCCTTTGAATTATACACCACTTATCTGCCACCATCCGGCCGACTTAAAACAAACCGGTCAGCTTGGATTCACCACTTGAACTTGTACACCGTGGTCTGCGTGTACGTCTCGCCGGGACGCAGAACCGGTGATGGGAAATTATCCTTGTTCGGCGAATCGGGATACTTCTGGGCTTCCAGGCAGAAACCATAACGGTGCTTATATACCTTACCTTCCTTACCCACGTTGCTGCCGTCCAGGAAATTCCCCGAATACAACTGCAGTCCGGGCTCAGTGGTATATACTTCCATGACCCGCCCTGAGTCCGGTCCTTTCACTCTAGCGGCCAGGGTCAGACCTGTGCCCTTCCCATTCAACACACAATTATGATCATAGCCGTTTCCATATTTCAATTGTTCGTCATCCTGTTTGATACGTGCCCCGAACGGCGTGGGCTCGGTGAAATCCAGCGGCGTACCTTTAACCGAGCGAATCTCGCCAGTGGGCGTCAGGGTATCATCGATCGGCGTGAAATGATCGGCATTGAGCATCAATTCATGATCCAGGATGGTCCCCTCGCCCTGACCGTCGAGGTTGAAATATCCGTGATGTGTCAGGTTCACAATAGTCGGCTTATCCGTGGTCGCCTGATACTCAAACTTCAACTCGTTGTCCACGGTCAGCGATATGGTGACCTTAGAATCCAATTGGCCCGGATAACCTTCCTCACCGTCCGGGCTGACCCGATGCAACCGCACGCCGACCGCTTCATCGGATTCGAAAGGTTCAGCCTCCCAGACTTTTTGATCAAAACCGCTTTCGCCTCCGTGCAAAGCGTTGTCTCCATCGTTAAAAGCCAATTGGTAGGTCTTGCCGTCCAACGCAAATTTTGCCCGGCTGATACGATTAGCGTAGCGGCCGATCAAAGCCCCAAAATAGGGATCGTTATGCTGTACATATTTTTCCAACTCATCATAGCCCAGAACCACGTCGTCGATATTCCCCTTACCGTCGGGCACCAACAGCCGCGTTACAATTCCGCCGTAATTGGTGATGTCCACACGCATTCCGTTGCCATTGGTCAAAGTGTACAGTTTCACCTCCTGCCCCTTCACTTGGCCCCAAGGCTGACTGCTAATCTCCATCTTTGCATCTCCTTTCAACTGCACGTCCCTGCCCCCCATGGACAACTCACTGCAGGAACACAAAACAACACACAATCCCGCCATGCCCATCATCATACCAAACCAATTCCATGTCTTTTTCATTCTCAAAACCCTTTCGTACTTGAGATAAGGTACAGAGATCCTTTTGCAAATGGTTTTGAAATTTTAACCAGAATTTGCCACTCTCGTCCAACCTGAATCTTGGGCACTGTTGGAAGCGCATACTACCACTCCAGGATCAAAAACGAACAATCCAGCCAACACATGGATTATCCACTGGAATTAGCAAGGGTATTGATCAGCCCGAAAAAATATTCCACAAAAACATGGGTAATTATTCAGCGGAAGGTTTTCTGAAGGTATAGCCGACGCCCCGGATAGTTTGGATCCACTCGGCAGCCGGGCCAAGCTTCTTGCGCAAGGCGGTCACATGCACGTCGATAGTCCGATCGGTAACCGCCACACTGGCGCCCATCACTAAATCGATCAGATGTTGCCGGTCGAGTACCCGCCCCTTGGCGAACATCAAGGCCTTTAAAAGACGGAATTCAGTGGCCGTCACAGCTATTGGCTCATCGCCCACAGTGACCTCGTAACGATTGGTATCCAACTTCACCGAACCGGCAGCAAGTACGTTAGGCTGCTCCTCGACTTTTTGCTGGCGGCGAAAAATGGCAGCCACTCGGGCCAATAGCAGCTTCACAGAGAAAGGCTTGGTGATGTAATCATCAGCCCCCAGCGCAAAACCGACTAATTGGTCGGACTCCTCCGCCTTGGCGGTCAACATGATTACTGGCGTGTTGGCAAAGCGAGCATCCCGCTTCCATTGCGCCATCACGTCTTCCCCGGATATACCAGGCAACATCCGGTCCAAGATGACCAGGTCCGGGATCTCCGATTGAAACTTGGACAAGGCAGTGGTCCCATCCAAAGCCGTGGAACAGGAATAACCCTCTTTCTCCAAGTTAAATCGGAGCAACTCAGCCAAATCAGCTTCATCTTCGACGATGAGGATTTTCTTGTCAGAGGACATTGCAGCCCCGCTTTCCAATAAAAAATCCCGACATAACAGGCAGGTCCAATTAAAGCAGCTCCCCTTTCACAAGGAAAGCATGTGTAAGTTATCTTAAAACCAACTTCTTGGAAACAGGACAGGAATACGGATTGTTAAGAATTTGTTAGCAAAAACAACAACTTTGCAGCCAAATGGAAACTCAAAAACCGAATAATAAAGTATATGTGATTTTTATACGTTTAGATCAACTAACAGCCTGCGATGGAGTCTTCGCACACCGATTCTCTTAACTCGATCTTAATCATATATTTGTCAATTATTAGCTGCCTCAAGAGCGTTCTTCGCACCTTGCCGGACATTTCTCATTCACTTCATGACTTTCTCGAATATGCTATCTTAACACTATCGGTCTTTTCAACCCTCAAGAATGCGTTACAATCATTCTCAATAAGCTTGCCTCCAGGGGAGCCGACCATGGCGGAGTGGTCCACAAACCTGATCTTTACAAAGGTTTGCCCCAATGCCGTGGTCCTCTGCCGAAACAACAACACCGTGTACTTTGTCTCTTTAAAACAACATGAGAGGCCCGTCAGAATGACATTCAGTACCACCGTAGCATATTGTGCAGTGATGCTTGCGACAACTTTTTCCGCCAGTTCGACCGCGGAAACTCAGCCGGCCAACACTGGCAAAAACGTAACCCTCCAAGTGTTTTCCGACAATGACCAAATTGACTCATCGGAACCGGCCCGTTTCACTTCACATTTCACCAGCAAAAGCCTCCAAATGTTGCTGAAAAATCGAACCGACCTTCTGCCGCTACCCTTCCACCTCCAAGGCCAGCAACAGACCTTCCTGGATGCCCTCCAACGCATCAATATGGGCCAATTGATCAAGGCATTGGAACCGGTCTTAAATGAGCAGTTCCCAAAACGTTTCAATCGAAAGCGGGACTTGATTCAAGTACCCGTGCCGGAAGAAAAGCAGGTGACCATTAAGAAACCGGAATTGGAACAAGAAGGTTACACGGGTCCGAAATTTTTGGTAACCGGTTTTCTTCTGCAAAATATAACCGAGCAAGAATTTGTCCAAGTCGCAGTGCGTGTCATGCAAACCGCCAGGCAGTTGCTGGACTCCGGAAATCCTCTCTGCGACCAAACCCGCCCCGATTTTTATCGCCTGCTGGCGGAACAACGCGTGGAGCAACTCACCCAGGAACTGGCCCAACGCAAAAAGCAGGCTCAACAAAAAAAACAAATTCGCAAAGAAATCGGCCAAGCCTTGGGAATTTACGATCCAAAAACGGACACCTTCAAAGGACAAGGGGATTGGCGGAAAGAAACCCGGCGATTCAGCTACATCGTCCAACAGGATGGGCAGTTCATCGAGCGGCTCAAACCCATCGTTACGCAGATCAATCACAAGCTGGAAATCGCGGGATTCACACCACCGCAAGACATGGATTTGGCCAAACCCGGCATTCATTTCGATGCCGATCTGAAAGACGTGGAAATCGTCTTGCCCAAACCGGTTATGTCCACTTTCCTGGAAGAAGCTGACGCCCTGGAACAGCGCATGGCCGAAGAACATATGATCAGTATCGAGGCGGTGCGGCTGACTAATCGGGACATCGTGGATGGAGCCATCGCCTCGCGGCTGAACGTCAAATCCCAAGGTGTCCACGATATACAACGCTACGATCCTAAGGAGGTCGTACGTGAACTGGGCATTAATTCCCTGGTCGCCGTCGCTAATCAACAACTTCAACTCCGGGCCCTGCGATCCATCCAATCAGGCCAATGGCCCACAGGCGTGGACCCGGTACAGATCGGAACCCCGCAGATGCCTTCTCCCCAGATTCAACCCTCCAACACCACCGTCGGAAGCACCTTTTCTCTCGGAGCGGATGACATCTTCTTCGATGGACGGGAACAGTCCTACGGCTTCAGCTATATCAGCCCGGACGGCATCGAACATATTATTTCCTTTGAAGTGGTGGACAGCCTACGCGAATTCTGGGATCGCATCGAACGAAACTTGATTGTCCATAAAATCAAAAAAACCGAGGGGAAAACCAACTTCAAAGTACCCGTGGGCCCGGACACGCTGACTTTTGAAGGCATCGCCGCCCTGATCTCCCAAGATGATCAACAGTTGGTGGTAGCCACCGGAACAGGAGCCATTTCCGAAATCAGCGCCACCGCCGGCACCTGGCTGGTCATCCAGGATTTCCAGATCAATCCGATCCCCGGTTCCTCAACCACCCTGCTGGAAGAAGAGAAAAAAACCATCGAGGATAAGGTTCTGCTGACCATGTTCCTACGCTGCCCGAATGTTTCCCCCGAAATCAAACGGGAACTCCTCGCCTCTTCCTCACGAAAACAACTTCGCCAATTATTCGACAAGTATTTCCAAAATTACCAGGCTCAACAGGTCCGCTCTGGACGCGCCGCCAAAACCCTCGGTGATATCTTCGAAAGCCGTCGAAAAATCGCCATCGAAGATGCTGCCGTGATCAAAAAGGAAAAAAACTCCTTCATCACCCTGTCCTTCTATTCCAGCCAGGGAAATATCATCCAACAACCGGGAACAACCCAACTGGGTTCCGCCAACGACCTGACCTCGTTCACCACACAATTAAGGCCGAACCACGTTACTCCCATTTCCTCGTTCTTTACCAAGTCGGGCAGCGGGGCCAAGGGATCTTCGCCTCTGACCGGCGTGGCCAAAGGCGAGCAGACAAATAAAGAAAAAACCATGACCCATCTGGTCATCCGAGCCCGTTTCCCCACAATCGAGCGGGAACGCCAGGACCGCCAGGAGGGTCGGCATCTCGGCTATTTTGAATTGCCCATGAATCGTCAACCACCCAGCAATGTCGATTTGCCTTTCTTATCCAGTTCGGAGCATCCCCTCGAGCGGCTCTCCAAACTCCGTATCGGCCTGATGTTTGGCGCTTTGCAGGAAGATCGGGTTCGCGAACCACTGGAGCTGATCAATCCCAACAGCCTGACCGGCAAAGTTCCGCGGAACGTCTTCGAGACCGCCACCACCCGTCTGCTGATGAACCGCAAGATTATCAGCGATTCGCCCGGCAGCGATGCCCGCTTAACGCCGGAATATCGCAAACGCTTCGTCACTGAAGTCCGCTCCTTGCTGGAATTTGACAAGGACTTTTTCGAAGCCCCCAACACGGCACTGCGAAACATGCAACAATGGAATACCCCCCAGCGAATTATCCTGGCCTTGAACAACTGCCCGGATAAATTCGCCCTGCAGCGGCTGATCGAAATGCTTGACGAGCTAGGCCAACAACTGATCCCCGACGAGTACGCGGAAAATTATTTAGCCGTCTCCCCGCCCGCCTTGTTCAACCACAAAATCTACCCCCTTTCCCATCAGCAACTGCGAACCCTGCGGCGGGACGTGGCCAGTCATTATATGCGCATTCATGAAATTTACGGTGACGCGTTCCTCGAAGCGGTGTCCACCATCTTCAACTTGGGAACATATCAACCAAAAGATCTTGCCCAATTACACGAAGGGCCCTTCCGCGGATATCACAATCTCGTGGTGTTCGACCGCGGGGGCAACACCATGGCCAACGAGGATCTATATGTTGAAACTCACGAACAATTCCTGTTGCTCAAGGAAGGCGGACGTAAAGGCAAACTGTTCGAACCTTCCTTCGAGACAATCGAAGACATGCCCGCCGAATGCCGGCAGCTGGTCTCTCGTGGAAAGGAAATCCTGGAACATAAAAATTAGTACGGTCTTTAAAAAGTACGGGCAGGAAAAACCACCCCGATCCCCCCATCCATCATTCTTAACCGGCCGAAGCTGCTAACTGGCGGGACATCCGGCGACGGTCGCCTTCTTTCAACAAACGCTTGCGCAAGCGAAGTGATTCCGGCGTCAACTCCACCAATTCTCCATCCTCGATATACTCCAGGGCCGCTTCGAGATCCAGTTTGCGGGCTGCCTTGAGCGTGACAGTGGCCTCCTTGGTCGAAGAGCGCACATTCGTCAGTTTCTTGGCTCGCACAACGTTAACGGGGATATCGTTATCCTTGCAATGCTCCCCTACCATCTGCCCTTCGTAAACCTCGTCACCGGGCTCAACGAACATCATGCCCCGGTTAGCCAACTGCTCAAGGGCATAGGCCGTAACCCTGCCGGTCTCCGTGGCGATCATCACCCCGTTGTCACGATGTGGAATAGGACCGCGATACGTGTCATAACGCAAAAAGCGGTGGTGCATGATGGCTTCACCTTGGGTGGCGGTCAACAAACGGTTGCGTAAACCGGTTAGACCGCGCGCCGGAATAAAAAATTCCAGGTAGGTACGACTGCCCCGAGTCTCCATGCGCTTCATTTCCGCCTTACGTTCTCCAACTAGTTGAATAACTGATCCAACTGATTCGGAGTTCACATCCACGGTAAGCACTTCGATCGGCTCTTTACGATCCTCACCAGTTCCATGAAAAATGACCTCCGGCTTGGAAACCGTCAATTCGTAACCCTCCCGACGCATATTCTCAAGCAGAATACCCAGATGAAGCAACCCGCGGCCGCTGACCATGAATTCGTCGACATTTTCTTTCACACGCAAAGCAACATTGGACTGCAGTTCACGCATCAGCCGATCACGTAGCTGACGGCTGGTCACAAACTTGCCCTCGCGCCCGGAAAAAGGCCCATCGTTGATCCGAAAAGTCATATGCAACGTAGGCTCATCAATATGCACCGGCGGGAGCGCAACCGGATTTTTCGGATCCGTCAACGTATCACCGATATCAACTGTTTCCAGACCCACGACGGCACACAGATCGCCCACGTCGATATGGTCAACTTGCGTTCGGCCAAGACCGTTAAAACGGTACAGCTGCCCAACTCGCTGATTGATTGACTCACCGTGACGGTTAATAGTGGTGATGTTTTGGCCGGCCACCAACGTCCCCGCAAAAACCCGCCCAATTCCGATCCGACCCACGTATTCACTGTAATCGATAGAAGTAATCAACACCTGCAAAGGCGCATCCGCATCAAGATCAGGTATGGGAACATGCTCGATAATAGCATCGAACAAATCGTGTACGTCCTGGCGTTCGCTGTTCACATTTTTAACCGCCCATCCATCGCGACCAGAAGCATAAATTACGGGAAAATCAAGAGCGTGATCATCAGCACCAAGTTCAACCAGCAAATCGAAGACCTCGTCCAAAACCGCGTCGGGACGAGCATCCTGGCGATCCATTTTGTTAATAACCACAATCGGCTTGAGCCCGGTAGCCAAGGCTTTTTCCAAAACGAACCGCGTCTGCGGCATCACCCCTTCGAACGCATCCACCAGCAGGAGTACGCCGTCGGCCATCTTGAGCACCCGCTCCACCTCACCCGAAAAATCGGCGTGCCCCGGCGTGTCAACAATATTGATATGCACCCCCTCGCCGCGTCGGCTGGTGTAATTGATCGCACAGTTTTTGGCCAGGATGGTGATCCCCCGTTCACGCTCGAGCGGATTGGAGTCCAGAATACAGTCCCCGTGCAGTTCCTCTTTGCGGAATTGGCCGCTATGACGGAGCAACTGATCAACCAAAGTGGTCTTGCCGTGGTCAACGTGAGCGATAATGGCCAAGTTACGGATATTGTCGCGGATCATAAAAATCCTCTGTCCTTTGTTCATTTGCTAATTTTCATGTTTCAGGATGACGATGTCGGCCGGTTCCGGATTAAGGTGGCTGGGGTGGTCAAAATCGGTCAACGAACGGACCAGGTAACCGCGCGAAGCTTTCGAAGGCGGCTGCAATGCAGCAACACGGAGATGAGTTCAAAATGATGTATCTTTCCGAACGACATAACAGATCATTATAGCGAAATTCCTGCAAAATACATAATCACGCCGCAGGTTTCGCAGGCTACTTCGAATTTTCATCGCTTCTTCGCAAAATCCCGGCCCATGACCTCGACACCGTCCATATAAAAATCCCGCTACCACCTCCTGATCAGGTGAAAGCGGGAAATTCATTAGCTCACATTGGTCAAATGCTTATTACCGCGGTGCCTTAAGATTCAAAGAACGAAGATCGACCGGCGTTCGTCCCGTGTGCAACTCCACCGGCTCGGTCCCCGAGGGAAGATAAAACAGAAAATACCAAGCATATTCGCCACGGAGATGAGAATCCGGATTGATCCGCTCAAATTTGGGGAGTCCCCGATCCGCAACGCGTGCGGTCTCTCCTAAAAGCACCATCTCAAACGTCGGCTGACCACCAACCTTAGCCATAGCCCAAGCACCGACGGGTTTATGATTCCTGCCTTGGCTGTCCACAATATAAAAATCGCCGATCGTATCGATGATCCCCCCGTAAATCTTCCCCAGCCAACTCCCTGGATGAAGCTTATTCACGCTTAATTGCAAGAGACTTTGGCCCCGCGGGACATCGATAGAGCTGATCGGCCGATCATTACCCGAAAGAGGCTGCCAGTTCCTGTCCAACGAAGCCTTCAAATGCCTTACCGCACTGACCCGCCCACGACCGGCAAATTCCAAATCGGAAGCGATGTATTTGGTCAACCTGAAGGGCAGACCATCAGAAAAACGCGATTTTTTCTGAGAAAAGGTAATTCCCGAAATGCGATCGCCGCGGCGTCCCCTCTCCCCTCTCCCGCTATCGCCCTTTCGCTGGTCCAGCGAAATCTCTTGAACATCCTCAGCACCAATCGGCTGCAAGGCGGCTTCCAGTTTTTTATTGCTTGCCAAGGTCACCCGGGCGTTCAACTTGTATTCCAAAAACAGAGGCTCAAATCCCTCGCTGTCAGGAACCTCGAATACCAGGTCGGTCAGCGTCTGATCTCCCTCACCAGCCAACACCAAGAAACCTTCCCCAAATTCCAAGTCGTGATATTTCCGCGGATCTTCCACCACCTGCTTGCCCACGGGATAATATTCCTCAGCGTCGGCATCTGAATTCTCACGCCCGACAAGACGAACCTGACCGGTGGTCGCCTGGTAATCAACCTTGTCCATTTTGGAACGATTGAACTCCACCCGCGCGACGATACGTTTGAAACCTGCCGGGGGCGCATCAGCCTTGTTCAAAATATACTCTTTTTGCTTGTCAGCCTGCTCCCACTCACGATGATAAAAGTCGCCCGGCGGCAAGTCCCAATAACCAACAATACGTTTGATCACTTGTGTATCAATCACATTGGGCGTGTTTGAAAAATATCCGGTCTTGGCCCAGTGTACCCGGGCCAGAAAATCAGGATAAACCGTACCGAAATTATTGTCGCCCGCCAACGCATTATCGGAAAGGTGCGATACCAGCCCCGCAGCGAAACCATCCGGGCTTAACCAAACACCATTACGCCGCAACTCGATATTCTGCCAGTCAAGCGTCCCCCGATTTATTTTGGCATCCTCACTGGCCTGCCCAGCAATACGAACAGGCTCATACCTTTCAAAACCCAAAAAACGCGAGGGAAAATCAAGCATCTGGAAACCTATGGCTAAAATCCCCGTCATCACCAAGGCGGTAACCAAACCGAAAGCCCCTCCCCCAATACGCTCAACCAACATCGGGAAAGATACGCTCTCTGTAATGGCCAAATCAAAAATGAGCCGAAAGAGAAGAACCGAAACGATGAAAATAGCTACCAGGGCGATTGCCCGACCATTATCCGGCTGATAGTCAACAAGAAAGGCGTAATACAAATTCTCGTAATATCCAAAAGCCAACGCCGCTGCCAAAATCACCAGAACACAATTAATCAGCGAGCTGAACAACCCCTGTAACCCTTGGAAAAAGGTAATAGTCAAAATCAGGACAATCGCGAAAAGCGAAAACCACATCTATCCTTAACCACCTTTCTTGGCCGCTGAGGCAGGCACCGCGGCAGGCGTGGGCTCCTCGTCGCGAAGAGCTCGCAAAACCTCGTTCATACTGGTAACACCCTCGATCACCTTCTGCAATCCGACCTCTTGGAGATACAACATCCCATTCTTGCGGGCCGCCGCCCGAATATTATTCAACGATTGACCCCGCCGTATCAGCTCGCGAATCTGGTCATTAATCTCCATCAGTTCAAAAACACCCGTCCGCCCAAAATATCCGGACCCCTGGCAGTTCGGGCAAAGCCCCTTCTGCCTACCTTTAGCATCTACCATCTCCTCCGGCTTGGGAGGACGATAGAAATGCTCGATCTTGTCCGCGGGCAAGTTAGCCTTTTTCAATAACTGCTGATCCGGGCGATAGGCAACACGGCAGGCCACGCATAACTTGCGAATCAGGCGTTGACACGTGACCATGTGTATCGCATCGGCCACGGCGTCCATGTCACCCGCCAGACTCACTACCTTTTTCAAAGCATCAAAGCTGTCCCGCCCCTGAACTCCCATGTAGATCTTCTTACCCTCACACGCCGCCTTGACCGCCAGGTGGGCCGTCTCCCGGTCCAGACAGTCACTGACCAAAACCATATCCGGCTCCCGGCGAAGAACCGTTTGTAATTGCCGGGCATAAGAAGCCTCATGCTTCGTAGAATCATAAATGTGCTGGGTGACGTTCTCTAAGTCATACAGCGGCTCTCGCTCCAGAGTCAGCAGATTCTGCATGAAAGAATCATGGCTGCGCAAAGCCGCATACAAAGTACTTGTTATACCACTGCCTTTCGGACCGGACACGATGATCAACCCGCCCGGCTCGTCACAAGACTTCGTGAACAATTCCTTCTGGGAATCGGTCATACCCAAGTCGTCTATCCGCAAACGGTTCTGCTCGCCGACGATATCAAGCGTCAGACGCTCCTCTTGAGTTGTCCCGCTGCTGTTCACTTCAACTTCCGTACTACCCTTGAACTGACCTCCACTTATCCCGCCATGAAAAGAACCGGACTGCGGCCTACGATGCTCTTCCGGATCAAGCCCGGATATGGTCTTGATGAAGGCGAGCACATCTTCTGCCACTTCCTCTTCCAGCAAATCCTCCCGTGGCGTCATTACCCCGTCAATTCGGTAACTCAACTTGAGACTCTCACCCCGCAAGACCATGTTGACCTCGGTAGCCCGCCGCCAGAAAGCGTCAAACAGTAAATCCTGCGTCGCCTCGAAAGCATCGGCCTCTTCCTTGTCACCAGGCCTCTCCACTTTTTCCCCGTTATCCTTGGTCAGCCGAACACGCTCCACCGCATCCATCTTCTCCTTTTGACCTTTGCCCAAATTCTGGAAAAGCAGACGGAAATGCGTGGGAGTGAATACGCGGGATGAAACGTCAACGTAACTGTTGCGCACTACCACGTAAATACAGGCAGGAAAGAAAATCAGCACAAACCACAAGCCAAAACCGGCGGCGAACAATTGTGCAGTATGCCACGGACCAAACAACAATATGATCAAACCCAAAGCGCCACCGCCCAGTACTACACCTTTCCAAAGGTACTCATTCAGCTTGCGGACTTTCTCCACATCCTTGGCCATCCATTGGCAAAAACTCAACCATGCCAAAAGCAAAACCAAAATTGCTATTATTCGACCGTAGCTGATATACGACCCCGTCATCGGCGGCTCACCCGCAGCCAAAACAGCTGCCGCCATGGCAGGCGAATTTATGCCTAACCATCCGCCCAGGGCAGTAAACCAATAGTAAAACTTCCCTTGAAACATGGATTCTCCGGTTTGGTAATCTCGCCCGGCCAGTGGATACGACCGTGCCACTTCTTTTGGAGGAAATAATAACCGTATTTGCCCGGTATGAATAGCCCAACCGTGCAAACCATCGCCATGGCGGCGGGAAAACGCTTATCCCAAGATACCTCCTCCTTCACCGGAGGAAATGCCTTTCAAACGCATCTTCAGCTCCTGCGGATTCGGCGAGGCGGAATAGGCAACGTCCGTCTCAATAAATTCGGACTCCACCAGCCGGCGAAGACACTCGTTCATGTCCAGCATGCCCTCGTTCTGCGAGGCCCGAATCACCTTG
>CAZMVS010000083.1:0-5138 GCA_964569525.1 uncultured Planctomycetales bacterium | reverse complement strand
TCGTTGTTGTCATCCACAACATAAAAATAATCATTGAGAGCAATGGACTGGGTATCGGCAAAATTTTTATCGATACCCGTGGCGCGCAGTTCGACAATTGCGCCGGTTTGTTCATCGAGGTGAATAGACAATGTATCGTTTTTTAAGGTTTCCTTCTGAACAAGGACTTTCTGCTTGTGGAATGGTTGGCCGGCGGTGATGGTATAACGTCGGTTAGCAAAAGGCGGGACGTCTTCAGCAAGGAAAGCGAGTTGGCCGGTGGATAAACGTTGGGAAGGCACCGGTTGATTATCGGCGTCAAGTACCCGGTCGCCGGCAGTGGACAATTCGGCAGGGATTTCGACGAGGTCGGTGCGTTTCCAGGAACAGGTATTGAACACGTCGATGTCGTTTTGCTGATCGGTGTGTTTCGTGTTTTGGGTGGCTTTTGCCAAGAGTTTTTTCGATTGTGATTGAGCATCGAGGGCGAAAACCTGTTTATGTTTCCATTGATCTTTGACGAACTGTTTTTCCGGGTCGGTGACGCTATTGTAGGCACCCCATGTATGTTCGTTATAAAGCAGGACGTTGCGCCAGGCCTGTCGGAATTCTGTGGATGGATAGGCCGAGGGATTCAAAAGGGACCAGAGGATTTCCGCCTGGACGAGGCATTCGGAGGCGGTGCGAGCGATGGCGGTTTCGCGGGCGGAAGAGGCGGCACCATCTTCCCAATAGGGGGTCCAGTCGCCGCTGTAAGTAGGGATTCGATCGGCGTAACGTTTTTCGAATGCGCGAAAGGCCTCGGCAGTAGTCGCAATAACAAGGCGGGGTGAAGCGTAGCGGGCGTTCCATTCTTTTACGAAGGTCGGTAGTTTTTCATCGGGAGCAGCGTTGTCGGCAGTGCCGCTCCAGCGTATATGAGTTATGTCATAGGGATAGTCTGTTTTTTGCAGGTGAGTCATGAAATCAAAGATCACTTGTTCGGACATGGTGGACTGATGGAGGTGGGAAAGTGCATAGCCTTTGTAGGGCACCCAACAAAGAACTTTATGTTCGCCGGAAGGCGAGCGCCAATAAAAGGGTTTGTTTTCCCATTCGGACAGGGTGTAACCGATTCGGGCACAGAAGTTGGTACCGATGGACCAGTATTTAATGCCGGCCTGGGCCATGGCGGAGACGGTACCCCACGTGTAGCCGGGCACGTCGCTGATCATGGCGGAGTCGATAGTGACGTCGCAGCGATCGGCCAGTTTCTTTGAATAACTGAATAGGCGGAGTAATTCCTCCGGTCGGCAGAGGCCGGTCAATTCGTTGCAGTACATGGCGTCCAGACCAATCCATCCTTTTTTGACGGCTTCGATGAATGCTTTTTGTTTTTGGGGCGAGGATTTTTCCAGATAGCTTTGTACGGCCCAGAGAACTTCGACGTTCCAGGTGTATCGGGAATCTTCCGGATAGTCGGCGGTGGCGCGGGCGATTTCGATGCCTTTGTCGATATGGGCCATCTGTTTCTTTTCAACTTCAGGTTGGGTTTCGGTGTAACCGATGTCCACGTGGGAATGGGGAAGGATGTAAATGACGGTTTGGTTGATCGGTTTGAGTGTTAAATTTTGTTTGGCAAGGGTTTGGTTTGCAGCCCGGAGGGTAATACGAATGTTTTTTGAGGATTGGGCTGCAGGTAATAAGTGCGTCAGGGTTTGCTCGCCAAAGGAAAGGTGAACAGGCGTTATTTTGGCATCGTCTATGTAAACGAAGGCATCGAGTGTTTGGGCGTAGGGATAGTCGATAGTTAAACGTATTGGCTGACAATGTTTTTCTTTTTTTCGTTCGAGGACAGGGATGGCTTTAGCGGTAAGGGTAGTCCCTTGGGCGGCGGGTTCGGATTTACCCAAGGTGAAGAATTTTATTTCACTGCCGCCTACGGTGGGGAATCCTTTCTTGCCTAGTTTAGTTATTTTCCAGCGGGCTTTTCGAGCGGTTACCGGATTTTGAAGTACATGAGTGGCCACGCCGCCGGCCTGGTCGGGATGGATTACCGTAGCGGTTGTTATTGCTTGTCCGTCATTATTCAGAAAGGTCAGTTTTGATTCTTTGATGGTAGCGGGATCGTTGCGATCAACATGGCGAAAGCCGGCGATGGTTACTGGTTTCTGAAAGTCAAATTCGATAAAGGTATCAGTGCCCTTGCTATTGGAGGAGTATTCCGTACTACGGTTTCCGTCGAGGAGATTATTGGCGTTGTAATGCCCGCCGGGGAATTCGGGTGATGCATTTGTAATCTTGACGTCGGGCAGGACGGCCAGACGATTGAACTTTTGCGCGGCCTGGGTGAAAGATAAATTAAGACATAGCGTTGCGAAAGCGATGCAAAGAGTCCGTTTTGACGTGATTGTTTTCGGCGTTGTTCGACGCATTTGGAAAACTCCTGTTTATTTGGTGAATGGTTTGGAAAGGTATTATAGCGAATGAGGAGAGGGTATGCACTTGGAACGCATAAAATAAAAACCCGGAAGTGGGGTGCTCCCGGGTTTATGTGCACATTATTTTGACGGGCGTGGGGTAGCCCGTTGTTTTTGTGTTAGCGGTTAGACTTCGAAGTTATCCGCTTTGCGGACGGCATCGAAGACTTTCAGGATGGCGTCGGTTTCGCCGCCGCCGGTGGGGCCGAGTTCCATACCGACGATCAGGTCGCGGCCGGTCTTTTTATTCATCTGGTAAATTGCTTTGAACACGTTGCGGTAATTGATTTCGCCGGTCCAGGGCTCGTGTCGGCCGGGGACGTCGGCGAACTGGAAGTAGCCGATCTCGTCCCAGAACTGTTGGATGTTTTCGATCAGGTTCCCTTCGGTAATCTGCTGGTGATAGATGTCGAACAGGATCTTGATGTGGGGGTTGTCCACCGCTTTCATCACTTCGTAGGCTTCGTCGCTGCGGGCGAGGAAATAGCCGGGGTGATCGCGCTTGATATTAAGCGGTTCGATCACACCAGTGATGCCGGCCTTGGCAAGTAGTTCCCCGCCTTTTTTCAGGCCTTCGATGACGTTGACGCGCATTTGGCCGCGAAGCATGCGGGGGATTTCGTTACCCGTGGTGATGGTGACGAATTTGTTGCCCACGATTTTGGCGACCTCGATAGCCTTTTTAACCTCTTCGATGAAACGGGGATGTTGCTTCGGATCCACCACACCCGCACCGGCACTGACACCGAGGTTAGCGACGAAGATGCCATGCTCCATGCCCAACTGGTGGAGCTTTTTGGCATAGCGGCGGATATCCTCTTGTTTCCAGGTTTTGACGCCGTTGTTTTCCACGGCCCGGAAGCCTTCATCGTAGATCCGCTGCAGACGGTCTTCGAAATCGGGGATATCCGTGAACCAGGTGGAGACGGGGGCATACTTGAGTTTGTACGGTCCTTTGGCGCCCACATCCTGGGCGGCCTGCGCAGAGGACAGGCCTCGACTTGAGGCGAGGACCGCACCGCTGGCGGCGGCGGCTGATTTGAGAAAGTTTCTACGGTTCAACATTTTTTCACCTCGCAATAGAGCGTATAGGTTTATGCCAGGGACATCATGTCCATGTATTCCTGCAAACGTTTTTCCACGTCGTCGGCGGTGAGGTTTTCCATCCGGCGGAGAGAGAAGTCCTCGATCATGAAGGAGGCGATGATCATGCCGCGGGCCAAGGCCTGGCGCAGCGTGTGCATGTCTAGGGTTTTGTGTTTGGTCAGGTAGCCCATCATTCCGCCGGCGAAGCTGTCACCCGCGCCGGTTGGATCTTTGACCTCGGTGGTGGGGAAGGCGGGGAGGATGGCGACGCCTTCGCGACTGACGAGCATGGCCCCGTGTTCCCCTTTCTTGATAACGACGAACTGCGGGCCGAAGTCGAGGATCTTGCGGCCGGCTAATACGAGATTGTTTTCACCGGTAAGCAGGCGGGCTTCGACGTCGTTCATAATGGCGCCATGCACCATGCCGAAAGCTTTGATCAAACCTTCGCGTTGTTCGGTAATCCACATGTCGCGGGTATCGGCCATGATAAGCCGGGGGTTTTTGAGTTGGTTGACGAGGTCCATCTGCAGGTCGGGGTGGGTCGCGGCGAGGAAGACGCACTCGCTGTCGGCGAACTCGGGTGGAATGCGTGGTGGATCCTCGACGAGGACATTCAGTTCGATGTTGGTGGTTTCGGCGTCGCTGGTGGGTTGGTCATATTGGCCGGACCAGCGGAAGGTTTTGCTGCCCTTGCGGGTTTCGAGGCCGGCCAGGTCGATCTCCGGGCGATCGAGAAAGGTGCGGAAATCATCGGGGAAGTCCTCGCCGACTACACCTACGAAGCGTACCGGGGCGAACAGTCGAGCGGCAAAGGTGAAATAGACGGCTGACCCGCCGTAAACGTCTTTCACCTCGCCGAAGGGTGTTTTGACGTCGTCGAGGCCGATAGTTCCGGTTACCAGTAATGACATAATGTGTGTCCTTTCCGGTTTGAGGTTTAACGTTTGTTGAGTCAAATCTACCGTACAGTAAGACACAGCAGTTTAGGATACCCGGCGGATGGTTACAAGGGATTGGCCGACGGCGGAAGAATCTGTGATGAGCTTTAAATTAGTGATTGGTAGAGGGGATGAGGATTTTGGGGCCGATTCAAGGGGCAGTGGCTGGTGCGGTTCGTGTAGCGGTCTTTGATCGGCGGGCATGGAGATATTGCAGGTTTTGTCGGACGGCTTGGGGTGAGAAACTGATGATCAGCCAATGGTCGTCCACGGCAAGGGCCGGTCCGACCAAACCGAATTGAAAGAACCACACTTGGCCGTCTTCGCTGCGTTTCAGTCGGGGGGCAAAGGTGTCTGCGGGTTGGGTTTCGGCGGGATTGAGGTAGAACTGCCAGGCGGACATCATGGCGTTTAGTGAATCGCGCACGCGGTCGGCGTCGCCTTCGATTTCCATCCAGATGGTGCATAAAAGGGGCACGCCGAGCGGATGGGGTGGATAGGTATGCAGGATCAAGTGATCGCCGAGTTGGTTTAGAAAATCGCGGTCGGTATCGAAGTTGAATTTTTCTTCTTGTTCGGCCCAGATTCTGTACCAATTTTTTTGGCTGGAGGGGGATTTACTTTGCAGATAGGCGTTGCGGAAGCGGCGGATCAGGCTATCCAAAGGCTTGCG
>CAZMVS010000082.1:0-12610 GCA_964569525.1 uncultured Planctomycetales bacterium | reverse complement strand
AAAGAGCCTGCGGCGTGTATGGATTTTCAGGCCGTTCCTCCACGAACGTCTTCAAAACTGCAATCTGTTTGCGATGTTGACCGGCCCGGTCAAAAGCTTCCACCGCCCGGCGAATCGCTTGCGTCGAACCACCCACATCAAGGGCAAGTAACTTCGCCAAACGCAGATATTCCTCCCCCGCCTCGCTGTAATAATCCCGGGCTTGCTGCCGTAATTTCCCCGAATCCTGCTCATCCGCCTGGGCCATCGTTTGTTGACCCAACTCCAAGGCTGACTCCGCCAACCAATTGGCATAACGGGCTTGGATCCGTATGGAACCCGGCTTGGCCAGGCGAGCGGCAATCCGCAAAAACTTCCGACCCGTCTCCAACCGGTCCGTATCTTTCAATGCTTTATAAAGCTGGGCGGTGAATTCCCGGACAGCCTGTAGATCAATCATGGTTCCATACTTATCACGCGCCGCCAAATCAATGGCTTCTTGAAACGTCTCTTGGGCTTGCTCGTAACGCTGCAAACGGGCCAATGCTTCCGCCCGACCCCAAACACAGGCCGCCCGGTACTTACTGGGCAAAGTATTCCGCTGCACATCATCAAAAAAGCTCAACGCGTATTCCGGGGCATGCCGATCCAGCAGCACACGCCCCAATAAGTAACCGCTGGCTGCGTATAATTCATCCTCAAGCAAATCCGCATCCCGTAACTGCCGCAGCAAACGCTCCGCGTCGCCAAGACACCCCACGTTAAACAAGGCCAACGCCCGCAAATACGTGTACCGCTGACCCACATCCCCGCCGGTAATACGGTCTTTGTGTTGCTTAAGAAATTCCACGCAGTCGTCGTGCCGACCCTGCCGACCATAAAGCTTAACCTTCTCCTCCGCCGACCAGTAAACCAATTCCTCCGAGCAATCATCCGCCTCCACAAAAGCGCTGTACCGCTCATGTAGTTCCGCGTCGCTCAATCGATCCGTCCCCCGTTCAATTTGGATGATCCACTTGTGTAGCGGCCAGGTATTTTCGATACCTTTGTCAATCGCTTTTTTAAACTCAACCAGGGCCTTGGGCGCATTGTTTAGCCATTGCCAGGCCAGGCCACGAATCCGGTGCATCCCGGCATCCGGGCTTTCACCCGCCGCCAGGCTCTGCTCGCTATGCTCCAGAATCCGCCGGGCGTTGACCTCACCGTGCACCAAGTTCCCAGCTTCGTGATCAGCGATTACTTCCACCATCAGGGCATGCAGCCGCCGCTTTTCTGCCTCCGTCCACTGAGGATCTTGCAGCATCTGCTCAAGCTGCGCGATGGTTTCCTGATACATCTCAGCGTTCTTCAGTTTTTGCGCATATTGATATTGCTGTTCAAAGGAGGGTTTTTCCGGCTCGGGGCGAATATTCCATATCGCCAAGGCCAACAGAATCCCAGACAGAATTAATAAAGGAATCTGCCAGCGCCCCGAAAATTGCGCCATCCAACCCGGTTGTTGTGGTTCGTCACTCATCCTGAGTCCGTTCTGGTCATCCTGACCACCAAAACCACATCCTTTACCCCGCCCGCCTCCTGCGGAACGAGTTAGGACGGTAAACCGTTTTGGTAACAAAAAGATTCGGCATTTTGCCGGCTTAAAGATGAGTCATAGATGGCTCGGAAATGATTATCAGGCAAAAATTTATAGATTTTTGCGCTTCGCTCGGCAACATACTTCATGCTTGAATAAGAGACAAACTCGGCGGACAATACTGATAAAGCGTCCGCAGATAAAAAATAGTTTCTCAGTTCAAAAATATAATAGTTTTAAAACCAAGCAAATTTATGATTTTAAAAACTACGCTCAACAAACAACCCGTCGATTAGTCTTCCACGCTTAATTGCGTCCGATAACTACGCAACAAACGCGCAAAACTTACGCATCTTTCGGCACCGCATGAACCTAAAGCAATATGTTCGTTGAAAAGATGTCGCCAGAAGACAAACCGCCCTCGCTTTCACATCAACATCCCTTTGCTTCACAATCCATAACGGGTGGCGTGATTCCTCCATAATCTGTATCTTTGAGGCTCGTTATCTAAAATAAGAATGCGAACACTGAATAATCCATACGTTTTAAACTAAAAGCTTATATTTTCTTTGCAACAAGCTATTCAACAGCGGGAGATTCGAATGACAACATCGGCACAGAACCCTTTCGGAAGCGAAACAACCCTGAAAACGCAAGGTGGCCAAGTCTCCATCCATCATCTGCAAAAACTGGCCGACGACGGATTAGCCCAGCTCGATCGCCTGCCGTTCTCGATTAAAATATTGCTGGAAAACGTCTTGCGTAACACCGACGGGTTCAAGGTGACCGAAGATGACGTCCGCCGACTCGCCGGTTGGCAGGCCAAAAATCCCACCCAAGCCGAACTACCCTACAACCCCGGCAGGGTCATCCTGCAGGATTTCACCGGCGTGCCTTCCGTGGTGGATCTGGCGGCATTGCGCTCGGCGATGAAGCGGCTGGGCGGCGATCCCAAAAAGATCAATCCCCAGGTGCCCTGCGACCTGATCATTGACCACTCCGTGCAAATCGACGCTTACGGTTCGGCCGACGCGTTGAGTATCAATAAGAAGATGGAATATCAGCGTAACCGTGAACGCTACACGTTTCTCAAATGGGGGCAACAGGCGTTCGACAATTTCCGCGTCGTGCCGCCGGCCACCGGGATCATTCACCAGGTCAACGTTGAATACCTCGGAAAAGTGGTATTGACTCGCAAGGAAAACAGCAACACGATCGCTTTCCCCGATACGCTGGTGGGCACTGACAGTCATACCACCATGATCAACGGCATGGGGGTTATGGGTTGGGGCGTCGGCGGCATCGAGGCTGAGGCGGTGATGCTCGGCCAGCCGATCTACATGCTCACCCCGGAAGTCGTCGGCTTCCGCCTGGTTGGCGAAATGCCCGAAGGAGCAACGGCCACCGACCTCGTATTGACCGTAACTCAGATGTTGCGCGAGAAAGGCGTGGTCGGAAAGTTTGTTGAATACTTCGGCCCCGGTCTGGATACTCTTTCGCTGCCCGATCGCGTAGTGTTGGCCAACATGGCTCCCGAATACGGGGCGACCATGGGCTTTTTCCCCGTCGATCAACAGACCTTGAATTACCTGCAGTTGACCGGTCGGCCGGCGGAGTTGATTGACCTTGTCGAACGTTACTGCAAGGAGCAGGGATTATTCCGCACGGCGGATTCTCCGACACCGGAATTCAGCGACACGCTTGAACTGGACATGAGCACCATCGAGCCTTGCCTGGCAGGTCCGAAGCGGCCGCAGGACCGCGTGTTGTTGAGCGGCATGAAAGAACATTTTTCACAAACCTTGAAGGCGCCGACTACGCAACGCGGTTTCGAATTGAACGAAGAACAATTGCAACACACCGCCAAGGTGAAGATGGATGGCGAGTCCAACATCGGTCACGGGGCGGTGGTTATCGCTTCGATTACCAGTTGCACCAACACGTCGAATCCCTCGGTCATGCTCGGTGCCGGCCTGGTCGCCCGCAAGGCGGTGGAGAAGGGTTTGAAGGTACCGGAATATGTGAAAACCTCGCTGGCCCCGGGGTCGCGTGTGGTCAACGATTACCTGGACAAGGCCGGCCTGACCGAATACCTCGACAAGCTGGGTTTTCAGACGGTGGGGTACGGTTGTGCAACCTGCATCGGCAACAGCGGACCGCTGCCCGAACCGGTCTCGACAGCCGTCAATGAAGCTGACTTGGTCGCGTGCAGCGTGTTGAGCGGGAACCGTAACTTCGAAGGGCGGATCAATCCGGACGTGAAAGCCAACTACCTGGCCAGTCCGCCGCTGGTTGTTGCGTATGCACTGGCGGGCAGAATGGATATCAACCTGGACATCGAACCGCTGGGCAAAGACGCGCAAGGCAACGACGTTTATCTCAAAGACATTTGGCCGACCAATAAGGAGGTCATCGACGCCATCGCGCAAAGTGTCGATCCGCAGCAGTTCACCGCGCGCTACGGCAAAGTGTTTGAAGGCGACGAGGAATGGCAGCAGATCTCCGGCGGGCAGAGTGATTTGTACAGTTGGGATCCGAACAGTACGTACATCCAGGAACCGTCTTTCTTCATGGACATGACGCCCGAACCGCAGCCGATTGGTTCTATCGACAAGGCCCGCTGCCTGGTGATGGTCAGTGATTCGGTAACCACGGACCACATTTCGCCGGCGGGGGCAATCAAAACGGACGGGCCGGCCGGTCGATACCTGCAGGACAAAGGGGTCAAACCGGCGGAGTTCAACAGTTTCGGTTCGCGGCGGGGAAACGACCGGGTGATGACCCGCGGCACGTTCGCCAACATTCGGTTGCGAAACTTGCTCGTGCCGGGCAGCGAAGGCGGCGTGAGCAAGTATCTGCCGACCGACGAGGAAATGAGCATTTTCGATGCGGCCTGCAAGTATAAAGAGGACAAGACGCCGCTGATCGTCCTGGCAGGCAAGGAGTACGGCACGGGTTCGTCGCGGGACTGGGCAGCCAAGGGTACGTACCTGCTGGGCATCCGGGCGGTAATCGCGGAAAGTTACGAGCGGATCCATCGCAGTAACCTGGTGGGTATGGGCGTGTTGCCGCTGCAGTTCAAGGCGGGCGAAAGCCGCGAATCGCTCGGCCTGACCGGGCGGGAAACGTTCAACATCCAACTGGACGATTCCCTTGAACCGCAACAGGACGTCAACGTCACCGCCATCGGCGAAGACGGCTCCCAAAAACAGTTTACAGCTACCTGTCGCATCGACACCCCGGTGGAAATTGAGTACTACCGCAACGGGGGAATTTTGCATACCGTTTTACGAAAGATGCTCCACGCCCAATAAGCGATAGTAACTGACAAACATACACATTGATCATAATGGGCAACTTCCCCGCACGTTTGATTCCGTGCGGGGCTTTCTTTGCGTCAAACAAATTTCATATAAGTGTTTATTAGAACTTTTTTACAGAACAGACAAGGCCCATACTTTCTTGCCGGCAGAGGCAACCATTTTATCGCAAACATTACCCGGGCGAGTCAGCCTGGAGGCGATGCCGTAACGATTTCAGCGCCGGTAAGATACAATCCGCAGCGTCTTGACGAATAAAAACGGAGAACCCGGGTTTCATCACCTGCAAGTCGAATTTTATGTAGTTTGCCTCGAAGCGACCATTTGTGTCCGCGCGGATGAAGTCCGGGTGATAATCACCACTTTGGAACACAAATAGCGTGGGAGCCTGTTCGACTGAATAGGCATAGTCTGATTTGCCATACGTGGGCTGGTATCGTGTTCCATTTCGTGCAATGTACCGATTCGCTAAGCCCAGGAAGTCGTGCACGGGCACATCGGAAAGCACCCAGGCAAACACACCCATGGCTTCGGGGGCGACTAGATCGTCAGGGCCCAGGACCGGCTTCAGGGTTTCGGCCAATACCTGCCATTGTGGTTCAGCGGTTGCCGGCACGCCGAAGGAGGTTTCGGTCCGGTTGATTTTTAACGATGTCAAAGCAGTTATGCCAACACATACACACGTGATAATCGTAATCGTCCCTTTTGACGGATGGGCATTCCGTTTGGACTCACCCGCCAAGCGTGCTATACATAGTCCCAACGAAATTCCGAACACCGGCAGGTAATACATGAACAGCCGCAAGTTCGGCATCCAATCGCCACCGTTTCTCAAAACAATAAGAGACTGGATCGCGACAATCGCGAAACAAAGCTGGGCCACCCGGTGCCGCTGGGCCACCCGGTGCCGCTGTAACAGGATCAAGGCCACCAACGGCGCAAGGGCCAAGTGCGGCAAGGTAACTGTGAACAAGGCGACATACTCCATGCCGATCTTGGCTAAATAGAGCCCCACCCAATGCCCGTACACGTGCCCAAAGAGCGGCAGGTGCTTGGCCACGATCGAGTTCGGCAGGAAATCACCGTAATAGACAAGGCGAAACAACGTGGTCAGCACGACAGCACCGCCCCACATCAACAATAGTGGAGCAATGCCAGCTTTTTGTACTGTATGTTTTTCAGACCAATGAAGAAAGATTACGAAAATCGGCAGGAGAAGAACAGTTTCAGGACGGGTCAGAAACATCAGCGTTCCCCACAAGCCGGCTGTCCATACCCACCGGTCGTTGCGGAGCACCGCCTGTAAGGTGCAGATGAGTAACAGGGCGAACAGGCCGCCTTCCATGCCGTTGGATACGGTAAGCCAATAAGAAGGCACAGATCCGATGATGATCAGCATTACCAAGCCGGTTGGGCCGGACAAGCCGATTCGCCGACCGGTGCGGTACATCTCCACCAAAGCAAGCAGACCAAACAGTAATCCCAAGTATGATGCCACCCATTTAAGGGGTAAACCAGCAAGCGTGAACGGGGTCAGCAGCAGGGGCCATAACAAGCTCGTGGTCGTCTCGATCCGTTCGCCGGGGTTGAACACCAACCCTTGCCCCACCGACAGGTTTTCAACGGTTCGGAAGGTAATGTATGCATCATCGACGAGTTGAATGCCGAAAGTCGCCACGGTAACAACGCACAAACACAGCGATATGAGAATAACGCCAAGCCATTCGGTACGGGTCGCCGCTGATGAGTTCGGCATACGTGTTCCTCTGATCCACTTTATTTTGAAGATATTGAATCAGTTGAAAGAGGAGGGGGGGAACTTCGCCCCACAACTGTCTCGGCCTAAACCCTATTTTTGTAAGAATAATAATACAAGTTGTCGCGACACTCTACCTGGTAATCACCAGATTTCTTCGGCCAGGGCTGCTGCGCAACCGTCGCAATTGTCGGCGCATGTTGCTTCGTCGTTGCCCGTAGAGAGGCAACCATCCACGCAGGAGGAAGCAAATTCATCGGTAAAGTCTTGGGCGGTATTGCCCATTTCCCGATAGAGAACACCTACGTCAAGGGCCTCTTGCAGCATGTCGTCGCCAACCCACCAGCAACTCTGGCGTATCTGGTCGGTCACCTGCGGCTGATCTGGACAACCTTGCCCCATCCAAGGGACTAAAGCGAGGCAAACTAAAATTGTAGCCAAGCATTTTGTTTTCATTATTTGCTCCTTTTTTTTTGAAGATGAATTCTCAGATAGAAGGTAACCAAAGCACTACCCCGCGATTTTCAGGCCTCAGTACCTTCTCATATAATGACAAAAGGACGCTATCGAGCCGACCGGCCTGTCTCACCATTTCGTATTCTTGTTTGCGTCGCTATCCTATTTCCTGATCTTATTTCATTCTTAACACACTTTAATAAAATTCGCCATTCAGCTCATTCATGGGCAACGAAAATCGGGTTGCTAATGGGTTAAAAATGGGTTTGTTTTCGGGTGTTCCGTTCAGGGTGATTTTTGACGTAAGTATGCTTTATAGAGGGATTTACAAGCAAAAAAAGAATGGCTTTGTTTTGTAATATTAAATGTGCGGCCGGCGGTTGTTGATCGGCCGGTATAATCGGATCCAATACAGGTATTGACGGTTCGCGTTTGTTTGTGCATGTCCAATTCTCCCGCTTCCTTTCCGATTGCGTATTTCCTGAATCCGTAGTCGATAACACGGCGGGTGTTCCGGGAATATCAGGCGGAATACGACACAAAAGATGTAAGAAAAGGAAATTAAATTTGTAATCGAAAGCGTTTATATTTACATTATCAGGAATACATCCATTTGAATCCAGTCAAGCATGGTTACGTCGATTTGCCACAGGATTGGCCTTGGTCAATTATCCACCGATATATTATGTGGGCTGGATTGATCCCGATTGGCCGGGACAACGAGCCATTAAATTGCACGAAATTAAGGGCGAATAGAGTTGCGGCGGGCCGAGCCCGCCCTACCTAGCTGGGGACGCGGCATCCGTAAATCTCGTACCTGCGATCTCATTGCCGGCCTCTCGATTCTATGCGGGCTTAGCCTTTCGCTGTTGTTACTAAACAAAAGTTCGGCCACCTTCTCATTGATTGGTAAACTGGTTGCAGTGTTTGGAGTCGCAACAATCTTTCTAAGTTTCATGGCCAACGCGACAACAAAACTCAAGCGGCGTGACGTACTGGCCATCGGGATAGGCTCCATCGTGGTCGGCATTTTGCTTATGACAATTATCTGACGTCAATGCCATGTCGTCTCCAACGGAAAGATGTATCAACCTTCAGGAATAGGTGGGAGAAATAGAAATGACCGGAGAAAAATATAAAAACAAAGCGTTAGAAAAACTATTAAAAAAATTTTATCGATCATCTACAGCGAAATTAGCTCTTTATGGGTCACTAATTTTTGCTTTAATAGCAGTAGCAAGATTGGTAGAATTAATCGTTCGCAATCCTTGTTTCGACTTTGGCGATAAAGTTTTTGATGAATTTTTATTTTATTTATTAGGTTTCGTTTTTTTCTTCTTAACATACATGATCCTAGGCGTTGCTCGAGTTTTAGTCATGTACGATGACAAAAAGGATAAGGAAGATTAGAGTTGCGGCGGGCGAAAGACGCCCTACCCGGTTGCTGCAATGAATCAACTCCCGTCCGAAGTTTCTACAAGCACTTTAACGAATTCCTCTAGCGCCTCTTTCTCGTCTTTTGTTAACTTTGCCCTAGGCTCCGATCGGGCAGCAAATCTTAAAGCCGCCTGTGTAAGTGACTGATCTTTTCGCTCAGCAAGCCCTGCAAGTTCCATCAACTTACCTGTTGCTAACTGTAGCACTTTAGCAAGTTGAAAGACTGTCCGGGGCCTAGGGACTTTTCCTGTATTTTCGATAGCGATGAGTTCGGCCAAATCAACATCTGCTTGTTTGGCCAAATCTTCGACCGACAAGCCACGAGAACGCCTTTCAAACTCGATTAGCCGACTAAAAACACGAAGAGCTTCTGTTGAGGTAGCCTCATCAAACATTCCCACGTCTGCCGCAAGCCCCCCCACAGAAACAGATTTGCACTGATCTTCCGCTTCCGCCATTCGCCGCAACCACTCGCGGCCTGGCCGTTTTTCGCGTTTGATACCCCCAGTCACGATGCGCCTCCCGTATCCAAAAACTGCTCCGCTCCATCCCGCGACATCTCAAAATACATGAGGTTTTGCTTTTGTGGATCACGACCTAATGCTGTCATCCCACAAGTTTTTTCGTAAAACTCAATCGCTTGTGGCAAGGCATGGAGGCCCACTCGACCGTGAAATCCTTCGCCAATACTCTGCTTTATTGCCTCTCTGAATAACATTGATCCGATGCCTTTATATCGTCCTTCGTGACCGAGCGGTTGTATACACCAATTCCATGGAGCGATCTCTAAGTAATCGATATAAACTAACGGTTTTCCCTTATCCTTTGCCAATTGTGCAAAGCATGTCGCTGTTTTAGTCAGCATTACTCCTTCCCAAGAATCAGAGCAAACAATCCCGAAACCTGTTGCTTGAATTAATTTAAGCTCGGTAGCTTTTTTGCTCCAATCCCAATGCAGGCTTTCAGGCCAGTCAGATCTTTGAATACTCATTCCTAACAAACGTTTATGGATGTCGATCCTTGCCAGCCCCCATGCCCGCTCCACTAATAATAGATCTTCCGGCTGAAGTTCATCATATAATTCTGCTTCCACAAAACGATTGTCTTCACGTCGAATAATTTCAATCGCATGGCAACTCAAAGCACAAACACCTCAGCTTTTTTTTCTAAATCGTCTTCAAAATACAATTTCTCTCCTGCCTCCAGCCGTATATCTACTGCTTGATAGAATCGCAACGCTTGGCGAATTACCGCTGTTTTGGACAACTCTTTCCGTTCAGCCAAGTCTTCCAAGGCTTTCATCTCGGACGCTGTCAAATTCAAAGTCATTGTGCGTTTCATTGGTTCGTCCTCCCAGTTGCTATGAAATATACAACATTTCGGCAAAATGTCAATACAAATAAGCCATTTAATAGCTAAATAAAATACAAAATATGGCCAATTATCGTGTTGGATTAAATATTATTCTATAGCTTGATTTTGCTCACCGATAGTACATCACTTCGGCGCGTTCGAGGGTGACCAGGCCGTGGGTCATGTGTTCGTCGATGAAAGGGAGGAGTTGTTCGATTTTTTCGCGGCTGTCCACGATTTCCACGATGACGGGGAGGTCCTCGCTGAGGCGGAGCAGCTTGGCGGTGTGGAGGCGGCTGCTGGCCCCGTAGCCCATCACGCCGCGGAGGACGGTGGCCCCGGCCAGGTGCATCTCGCGGGCCTTGAACACGATGGCTTCGCACAACGGGCGGCCGTCGTAATGATCGGATTCACCCATGAATACGCGTAACAGGCAGCCTTCCTGTGGTATTTTCATTTGAAACACTCCGTGGAGGGGTTTGATTGTTTATATTGAGTCGGCGTCGAATGATTATAAGATTTCTCGCTACGCTCGAAATGACACCGAAAATTATTCTCGCGTTCGGACGGTTTAAGATTTCTCACCCGACACGCCCGTCCCGAAATTACGCCCAGAATAATTCTCGCCAACGAACGGTTTAAGATTTCTCGCTGCGCTCGAAATGACACGTTGTCAATCGGGACTCGCAACAACAAGACGTTTTACCTCCATTATAAGGTTTAGGCCAACAAACGTTCGCCCATTATGTGTTTACGCCAGCAGACGTTCGGCCAGTCGGTAGCCGATCCAGACGGACGCCAGGCAGAAGGCGTTGGTCATCAGTATATAGCCGGCGGCGGTGCGGAACTGGCCGTCGTTGACCAACGAGAGGGCCTCGAAGCTGAACGAGGAGAAGGTGGTCAGGGCTCCCAGTCCGCCGACGAGCAGGGCGGTGCGGAACTCGGGGCGCATGATGCTGCTATCGAACAGGGCCTTGGCCAATACGCCCATGAGGATACAGCCGAGTACGTTGGCCGCCAGGGTGCCCCAGGGCATATCCCCGCTGCAACGATTCTGCACCCAGCCGCTGAGCAGATAGCGGGACAGGGCCCCGGCAGCGCCACCGACGGCGATGTAAACATAGATCACGAAAAATCACCTCCCTTAGGTGGACGGGCTGAAAAAAGTTTCCCTCACCCGCCCGACATCCGCTATCATAACCGCCTTGAGCGAATTGTTCACAAGGAGGCTGACATGAAAAGATACCTGCAAATTGGAATCTGCGGCCTGCTGGCCACCGCGGCGGCGGGGAACCTCTCGGCGGAGGTACGGTTCAACAAAACGGTCATCGACAAAGCGAACCGGGCGGAGTCCTCGGCGGCGGTGGATATGAACAACGACGGCAAGCTGGACATCGTGGCGGGGAATTACTGGTACGAGGCGCCGAAGTGGAAGAAGCACCAGTTTCGCGAACTGGCCAGGCAAGGCGGGTACGCGGACGTGCGCTGTGATTACGGGGTGGATTACAACGGCGACGGATGGACGGATATCGCCACCGTGCATCGGGCGGCGGTGATCGAATGGCTGGAGAATCCCGGCAAGCAAGGGGGCAAATGGAAAGGGCACCAGATCGGGAAATCGACACGGACCAAAGGCGTGGTTTTTGAGGACGTGGACGGCGACGGCCGGCGGGATTTTGTCGGGGCGGTCGGCGAAGACGGCAAGACCGTGGCATGGTGGAAGGCTCCGGCCAAGGGCGAGAAAGGTTGGCAGAAAATTATCATCGGCCCGAAAGGCGGGGACCTGCACGGGATCGGCGTGGGCGATCTGAACCGTGACGGGCATAACGATATTATTACGCGGATGGGCTGGTATGAATCGCCGGCGAATCCGGTTGGTGGAAAATGGAAGTGGCATGAACTGGATCGCGGCGAAACCCATCGGCTGGTGGTTTACGATTTCGACGGGGACGGGGATAACGACATTGCGGCCGGTGCACCGCATGATTACGGCTTATATTGGTGGTCACAAAAAACGGACGATAACGGTAAGCCACAATGGCAGCGGCAGGTGATCGATGATTCCATCTCGCAGATGAATACGGTCAACGGGGCGGACATTGACGGCGACGGCGATATGGACCTGGTCAGCGGAAAGCGATGGAAAGCCCATCACGGGCATGATCCGGGCACGGACGAGCCGGCGCTTTTAGTCTGGTATGAACTGCAGCGGGACGGTGAGAAAGCAACATTTACCAAGCACGTAATCGATGAAGATTCGGGGGTCGGGTATATCGTTACCGTGGCGGATATCGACGGGGACGGCGATGAAGATGTTGTAACTGCCAATCAAAAGGGTGTCTTTTTGTTTGAGCAAAAGGGCAAGCCGGAGTTTTATCCCCTGGTGTGGAGTTTCGGGCGTGGCGGTTGGTTGAATAAGCGACACAAAAAGCACTGGTCGCGGGAAGACGATACGCTGATAGGTAAGACGACGGAAAAAACCGATTACAATGATTATCTGATGACACACGGAACGTTCAGTAATTTCGTGTTGACTTGTGACGTGAAACTGCTGCCGGATACCGCGAATAGTGGGATTCAATTTCGCAGCGCGCCCCTGCCGAATGCCGAGATTAAAGGTTACCAGGCAGACATCGGCAAAGGCTGGTGGGGCAGTATTTATGAGGAGCATGGGCGCGGGCTTATGCACGACGGTTATAAGGGCCGCGGCGAAAAGGCGGTGCAACCCGAACAGTG
>CAZMVS010000081.1:0-5246 GCA_964569525.1 uncultured Planctomycetales bacterium | reverse complement strand
ATGCGACAACGCCGAGGCGGCCATTGGCAAAATCGTGGAGAAAAACATCGCGGAGATGGCCGCGGACGCGGAAGAAAGCGACAAAAATTACGCATCAGCTCGGTGGACCATGCTTATTGTAAGCGTGGTGGGTATATTGGCTGGCGTGGGACTGGGATTTATTATTGTGCGGGGCGTGGTAAATGGTATCCGCAACATATTCAAGGGGCTGCAGAAGATAAGTTCTGCGGAGTTACGCCAGACGGGTGAAACCTTCAACCGAATCATCGAAGGGATGATCGAGAGTGTGGCCCAGGTTAATGATGCGGCGGGCCAGGTATCCTCGGCTTCTCAACAGTTGGCGGAGGGAGCCAGCGAGCAGGCTTCTTCGTTGGAGGAGACCTCCAGTGCCTTGGAAGAGATGGCGGCCATGACCCGTACCAATGCGGGCAACGCGAAGGAGGCCAACCATCTGAGTGATCAGGCTACAGACGCGGCCAAGAATGGCGACGCCACCATGACGGCGATTAACGAGTCGTCCGACCAGATCAGCAAGATCATTAAGGTTATTGAGGAAATTGCCTTCCAGACCAACCTGTTGGCTTTGAATGCCGCGGTTGAAGCGGCCCGGGCGGGCGAGCACGGCAAACCCCTTGCCGTGGTGGCTGACGAGGTGCGCAACCTGGCCCAGCGATCTTCGCAGGCAGCCAAGGAAACCACAGGTTTGATCGAGGATTCGGTCAACAAGTCACGGGAAGGTACCGATGCGATCAAGTCAATCGTTGATGGCGTTTTCAAGGTTTCGGAATTGCTGGGTGGTATCGCCAAGGCCTCTGAGGAACAGGCCCAGGGTGTGGAGCAGGTGAACATGGCGGTGTCCCAGATGGACAAGGTGACGCAGCAGAACGCCTCCGGGGCCGAAGAGTCGGCGTCCGCCTCAGAAGAGTTGAACGCCCAGGCGGAAGCGACCCAGGGAATGGTGGACGAACTGATTGTCCTGTTACGGGGTGCTGGCCAAGCGGAAAAGACGGTACAGAAAAAAGCCGCCCGTCCGAAGATAGGCGTACAATCCCATAATCAAGTACATGCCCATTTGCATGCCATTGCTGATGGATCCCTCCATAATTCAAATGCTCCGGAGCAATCCAGCGGATCCTCCGAGCAAAAACAGGAGGAATTTTTATCCATGAGTAACTCGAATAATAAACAGGATGGCGTGCAAGATTTCTAATACCGCAGTGCCCTTTGCCCACAGGGGCGAGTGCTGGTCCGACCTGCGGGTTGGCCGGCACTCGTCCCTTCCCCTCCTTTGTATGGAAGATAGAAGGCGTACTGATTGGAGTGGTGGGGTTAGAGCATTTTAAGAAAAAGTGTAGCGGTCGAAACGTTCGTTTTAGGCTCCAATCGAGCGTTTTTAGATGCAAAACTGCCACATAAAAATTTAAACTGCTATAAGTGAATTTAAACTACTGTAAACTTATTATATAATTTTCAAGAAACAATGAGAGTCTTCGGCTGGCAAGTCTTTATATTCCAACAGCCAAGTATCCAGGGGGTAGGGGAAAATCATTCCGGAAAACTTATGAAAAGCCTTTGGTGAATCGTGGAAGGCTGTGTTGTTTTTTGGGGCTGGGCTTGAAGGCTATGGTCTTCAATAAACGGTTGATGCTTGGAGTTTAAATAAATTACAAGTGAATGGGCAACCAGTCTGTCTTGGTGAAGTTAGAAGTAAAAGGAAATTCGTTAGTGAGTATTGATAGTTCAATGATGGGAGCAAGGGCTGATGGGCTCTCTCCAAGAAACAATTGTATATATTGTGGACAATGACCACTCTGCTCAAGAAGTCTTGAGCCAAATTGCATCTTCTGCAGGCTTTTGTGTCGAGCAGTATGCCAGTGCGGAAGAATTTTTAGCATGTTTCAGCAAGGTTGGCCCGGCTTGTTTAGTGTTGAATATGCAACTCTTCGGGATGAGTGGACTGGAATTGCAGAGAAGATTACAGAGCGAAGGAATTGAAATACCGATCATTTTTTTCAGCGACGGTGGGGATACGAAAAGCGTTGCGGAATGTTTTCGCAACGGAGCCTTCGATTATTTTGAAGCACCGTTTTATCCTGAAGAGTTATCAGCGCGTATCCAGGCGGCCGTTGAACAGGATATCGGTCGATGGAAACACGAGACGTCGCGACGAGAGCTGGCAAGCCGCTTCAGTCGCCTGACGGATCGGGAACGCCAAGTTGTGGAAATGATTTACCAGGGCTATCCCAACAAAGGAATTGCCCACAAGTTGGGTATCAAGATGGGAACGGTGGAATATCATCGATCCAACATCATGCGCAAGCTGGAGGTCGATTCCGTACCCGAGCTTGTCCGCATGGTGATGATCCATAAGAGCGACGGCAGACCGGCATTGTTTCATCGATAAAAGGATTAAATGATCCAATATTAAGGTTTTCCTACCTTTCAACTCTTTTTTAGATTGCTTCCTTCCTTGTTCAATCCTGACCGAGCTTTACAATGAGTCTCTATTGAGCGGCTATAAGGAGATATTTGTATCCCAGCGGTTGAACAAGGAATGTCTCGTATGCGATGGTATAAAGAAATTCAAGTATGCGGGCCGAACGTGGTGCGCGTGGTTTGTTACCCGGAGGGAAGCGAAGGCGGGGGGGCGACTTTCGCTGTCCGTCATCCGGAGCGATTTCGCCGGGCTCGAACCCGCCAACAAAAGGGGCAAATCGTTTACCGCAATCCGCATCTGGCTGTCAAAATTCGCCAGGATGGTCAAAAGCTAGCCGCTCGAAATTTTGAAATTCAATGGTTTCATGGTGATTGGGAATATAACTGGCAGCCGGGCATGAAGGACGAGGAAAACTTTGGTGGGCCGTACTTGTCTTTGGACATTTGTTGTGACCGGTTAATCGGGGGGGAGCAGGAAGCTTATGATCCAATGAAGGGTTTCAATGCCCACATGACCACTCCGTTGCAGTTTATCGAAATTATGCGGGAACATGTTCGCCGTGTGGAGGGGGATGAAAACGTTGATATAAAGGCCTATGAGGAATTTCGCCAGTTCAGCGAAGGCAAACCGCCCAAGCGTTTTCGTGATTGGCCGGCGGAGTTGAAGCAATGGGTCAAGCGGGTTCGGCGCATTCCGCCGGGTTTGCTCTCTCGTTCGGGAGTAACCATGTTCATGGACGATTCATTGCCGTGGGATCAGCAGCAGGATTGGATCGCCCGTCGGCCGAAAATTGAACCGCAGGTTTTTTACATTATTTATTACGGGAACGCATTCAAAAAGGGGTTGGGTTTATTGAGCGAATTGCTTGGTCCGGTGCCGCGGGTACCGGACTGGGTGTTGGGAATTTGGTTTTCGTGTTATCGGAAGATGGGCGAGACCGCCTTTCGGAAACTCAAGGACCAATTCGATCAGCATGATTTACCGCTGGACGTGGTAGTGGTGGATACGGATTGGCATAAACATTTTTGGCACGGTTTTGACTGGAACCGTCGCCTGTTTCCTGAGCCTCGGCAATTTCGGGATTGGCTGCGCCAAAACAGGCTGCATGCCCCGTTTAACGTACATCCTCAATATATTCCCGCAGAGGATACCCGGTTGCCGGAGTTTCTACGCAAAACCGGTACTCCGCGTAACCGGGTGGAAGTCTTCGACGCCCTTCACGAATACAACGTCGGGCGGCATGAAGTGGACCTGTTCGACAAGAAGCAGGCGGATGCGTACATGGACGTGTTTCATCGGCCCATCGAGCGGGAGGGCGGATGTGACATGTGGTGGGTGGACGGTGTGTTGGTGGACAACAAGGGGCGTGATGCAACGGCCTGGCTGAATGAATTGTATTGCATTGCGGGGCAAAAAAAACGCCGACGTCGAGGAGACCACGATGAAGTTGTTTTATCGCGAGCGCATGGTTTGGGAGCCCACCGTTCCACGCTTCATTTTACTGGGGATACGCTTTCCCAGTGGACGGTACTCGAACACCAGGTGCGGATTACGCCGTTGGCCTCGAATAGCTTGTTGGCGTATGAATCGCACGATATCGGGGGTTTTTATTGCGGGCATACTTCATGGAAACAGAATAAGCCGCCGGATGATTTAATGGTACGCTGGACGCAGTTCGGTTGTTTAAGCCCGATTATGCGTTTTCACAGTGACCACGGTATCCGCGAACCATGGCGGTTCAATCCGTTGGCGCTGGAGATTATTCGTGATTTCTTGCATTTTCGACGATTGTTGCAGCCTTATCTGCGGCGTTTGGCTAACGAGGCCCACCGAACGGGTGTGGGACTCTGTCGGCCGATGTATTACGAATTTCCCGACCAGGAGGAAGCTTACCAGCGTTCGTTGCAGTACATGCTGGGTGATGCGTTGCTCGTTGCTCCGGTAACCAATCCGCAAGGGCGAGGCGAGATGTGGTTTCCGCCCGGCAAATGGCGGCATTGTTTTTGTCCCCGGACTGTCACCGGCCCGTGCTGGATTACGGAAGATGTTCCCCTTAAGCAGGCTCCGATTTATCTGCGCATGGATCGAGCAGAAGACAAATCTTTAAAAGGTATTATTGATCGTTCGTCGTGATGAATTGGAAAGAGTTTTGAGTGCGGTTTGGTTCGAAGCGCAAAAAATTATCCGGAAACTGCTGCCCGGACACTGCTGAGTAATTCATCCACTTTGAAAGGTTTATACAGGACTGCGGCCAATCCTTCCGGCGTCGCCCGGACGACGGAATGATTGGGATCGTATCCGAAACCGGTCATAAACATTACCGGGCAATCCGGTTTTTGTTCCATAACTGTGCGGAAAATGTCATAGCCGCTACCCCCAGGCATCTTGATGTCGCTGATGACCAGATCGTATTCGCGTTGTTTGATCATCGCCAAGGCCTCTTCGCTGTTGCGGGCGGTTTCCACCTCGCAGCCGTTTTTGGTTAAAACGTCCCGCACTGTCTGGCGGATAATCTCCTCGTCGTCCACTACCAGCATTTCCTTGCCCTGCAGCAGCGGATCGATTTCGGGTTCAGTCGGCTTGGCGTCCAGGATGCCACCGGCAGGCTGGGAAACTTGTTTGAGGGACTCACGAATAGTAACCACGTTATCGGTGATATGTTGTAAACGATGGCGGAGATCGTCGTTACCGATGTATTCTTCCATCAAGGTAGAGGCGTCGGCCAGGATGTCCCCTAGCGGACCGGAAATTTCGGTGGAGACATTATCCGCCAATTGTCCGGTGGCGGCGTACCGCTCGGAAACCAGTA
>CAZMVS010000080.1:0-4500 GCA_964569525.1 uncultured Planctomycetales bacterium | reverse complement strand
CCTCTTTTGGAGCCACGGGGGAAAACCCAACCCCGCCATGGCCCGTACGGATCGCAAGGTTCGCCTGGTCCGCCGGAGTGAGCCGATCGTGCCCGTACTCGGCAACCAGCTGGCCTTGGTATTCAGTTACGAACCGGGACCGGCAACCTTGAGTACGCTAACCCTCACCGCCGGCGAGCGCTGGCGGATCATTGCCGCACCGGTAAACATCGTTGATTTCGGCCCGCTCGATCACTTGGCTGTGCCGCATTCCAAAATTCAGCCTGCCGGTGACGTGCGCGATTTTCTGAACGCCTATGCCCAGGCCGGCGGACCGCATCACCTTGCTCTTTTGTTTGGTGATGCTCGTGGGGAGTTGGCGTCAGTCGCGGAGTTTTTAGGGGCGGATTACGTGGAGATTTGATTCGTGCTGTTAGGTTTGGATTTGGGGACAACGAATATCAAGGCCCTGTTGGCCGACCGCTCCGGGTGCATACTCGCCCAGGGTGCTGCGCCAATTCAATTGAAGCATGTCAACAATGGCGGCATCGAACAGGATATCGAGGAAATATGGCAGGTCGTTGTAACAGCCATTCGTGCCGCCGGGCAACAGGCTGACCTGTCCAAGGTTCATGCCGTCGGCATCTCCAGCCAGGGCGGCGCCATTCAAATCCGCGATAAAAACGGGAAAAGCATCGGCCCGGTAATCAGTTGGCTGGATTCACGAGGCGGGCCTTACGATCGTCAACTTGAACAGCGATTGGGCGGCGATTGGTTGAGCGAACACATCGGCCACGGCCAAAGCGGTCTTGCCGCCGGTCAATTCGTACGTTTGCAGGAACAACATCCCGATTGGTTGAAATCATCACACCTGATCGGTTTTGTCGGCGACGCCATTGTCGAACGTTTGACAGGCAATGCGGTGCATGACGCCTCTTCTCTAAGCATCGCTTGTTTGTGTAATCCGCATACCGGGCAAATGGATCAGGATTTCTTGCACGAACTCGGATTAGCTGACGCCCATTGGCCTAGCGTTCAACCCGCCCGTCAGCCGGCCGGCACGCTGAAAGCGGAAGTGGCTGATCAATTGGGTTTGCCCGCGGGCATTCCGGTCAGTCCCGCCATCCACGATCAATACGCAGCTGCACTCGGTTGTAACGCCTTACAACCCGCCGACGTGATGTTCGGCGCGGGAACCGCCTGGGTGCTGTTGGCTGTTGCCGATCAGGCCCTTCGCCCGGTGGTTCCTTCAGCATGGGTATGCCCGCATCTGCTGCCGCATAGATGGGGACAGTTACTTTCGATGGGTGTCGGCGGATCGGTCATTCAATGGGCTTTAGAATTGACCGGCCTGTCTAAAGCTAATGTCGCCACAATCGATGATCTGATCGATTCGGTTCCGCCGGGATGCGCCGGCCTGCGTTTACTTCCCTTTTTATGCATTGCCGGAGGGGAAGGGGGGCAAAGCGGCGGATGTCTGGAAGGCCTGCTGTTGAACCACACACGAGCCCACCTTATCCGGGCTGCAGTGGAGGGATTAAGTTTTGAACTGACTCGCCGATTGCATTCGCTTCAAGAGGCCGACTGCCCGGTTCATCGTTTAATCATGACCGGTGGTGCCGCCCGCAGCCGTTGCACTCCTCAAATCATAAGCGGAATCACCGGCCGTGAAGTCATTTGCCCATCCGTGACCGAGGTTAGCGCATTTGGCGCGCTGATCCTCGCCCGGGCCATGATTGAACCTGACGTTGCGTTGGAACAGTTGGCCGGCGAGATGGAAGGCGAAACCCGAACGATCAAGCCTGGTGAAAACTGCCGGACATATAAACAACTTTTTGAAAACTATAAACAGGCCGTCGTCGGCAGGGGGGCGGAGTGATTTTTGATGTATCTTTGCCACTGGCTGATGCCGCCTTGTTGGATTATTCCACCTTTGATCTGGGTTGGCTTGATTACACCGCCTTTATCGGCTATTTCGCAATTTTGTCGTTGATCGGTTTCTTGGCCGGTCGGCGAAAACGCCAATCAGACGATTACTTCCTCGCCGGCCGATCTTTACCCTGGTACGTGGTCGGCTGTTCCTTCATTGCCTCCAACATCAGTGCCGAGCAGTTCATCGGTATGATCGGGGCCGCTTATGTTTTTGGCATCTGCGCAGCCATGTGGGAATGGGGCAATGTGTTGACCTTTTCAATCCTCATCTGGTTTTTTATCCCCTTTCTGTTGGCTTCTCGCGTGTTTACCACCCCGGAGTTCATGGAGCGACGTTTCAATAATACCCTCCGCCAGTTTTTCGCCATCGTCACGGTCATCACCAACGTGGTCGCCTTTTTAGCGGCGGTCCTATATGGTGGGGGTGTGGCCCTGGAAAAACTGTTCGGTTGGGAGCTTTGGCCTGCGATCATGGTGGTTGCAGCAGCCGCCGGTTTGTGGGCGATTTACGGTGGACTTGGTTCGGTGGCCTGGATGGACGTGTTCACTGTTGTGGTCATGGTGGCTGGCGGATTGTTGGTTACCATTCTCGGCTTGGCAAGTCTGGATCCCGATGGGCATTCTATTGTCGAGGGTTTTCAGATCATGCTCCAGAGCAACCGCGCGGAGGAGGGTATCTTCGCCGAAGTGATGGCCAAACATGCGCCCGAATTGGTCCATGCGCAAAGTTATGATCGCCTTTCGGTCATCCAGCCTGTGTCGCATACCTTGCTGCCTTGGCCTAACCTGATCTTCATGGTCTTTACTATCAGTATTTGGTACAACGTGATCAACCAGTTCATGATCCAGCGCGTTCTCGGGGCTCGTGATATGTATAACGCTCGCATGGGGATTGTGCTCGCCGGCTATATGAAAGTACTCCTGCCGGTGATTGTGGTCATCCCGGGGCTCATCCTCTTTGCTCGTTACCCCCAGATTATGCAGGCCGATTCCCTGCAAACAATCAAGGTCGAGGCGGACAAAGGGTACGTGCACATGCTGCAGACAGTGATTCCCATTGGCTTGCGTGGTCTTTTCCTGGCCGCTCTTTTCGGTGCGATCCAATCTACAGTCCAAGCGGTACTCAATTCTACCTCTACGGTATTTACCATCGATATCTATCAACGCATGTTTTGTCGCGAAGCTTCTGAACGCCACATGGTATGGATCGGCCGAATATCAGCCATACTGATTCTGCTCATCGCTGTTGTTCTGGCCCGCCTGATTGCCCTACTTCCCCTTGGCTTATTTGAATATATTCAAACGCTGTATGCCTTTTTCGCGCCACCATTCGGCGCTATCTTCCTGCTGGGTATTCTTTTCAGACGCATCAACGGCATCGGCGCATCGGCGGCGGTGTTCTCCGGCTTTGCCTTGGCGGTGTTGATGAAAATGTGGGTGTGGACGATTCCCGAGCATCCCGTATGGCTGGAACCGTTTATGAACCAGGCTCTTATCACCTGGTTGTTCAGTTTGGGCGTTTGTGTCGTGGTCAGCCTGATTACTCCATCGCCTGATCCCGGGCAAGTGACCGATGAGCTGACCTTTAACTGGTCCCGGCTGAATATATTCGCCAACTTGGGCCGACATTGGTATTCCCATGTTGTGCTATGGTGGGGATTGTTTGTGGTGATGGTCGTATTGTTGGTATTGGCCTTTTCCGGCCTATGGCTTTGAGTAGAAGGAAAAATGTTTTGACCCGACACACAACCGGCTGGGGCTACTGAGGGCATATCGATTAACATATCCAACACCATAGGTCACTTGGCAAAGAGGAGGTCAATATGCCAACACGCCGCGTAGAAGTTCAGCAAAAACACCAAAAAGTCGTGCAATACATGAACAGCCATGACCTTGACGCGGTTATTCTTTCCCTTCGGCATAACTTTGCCTGGTTCACCGTTGGTGGAATGAACTACGTAGCCCGAAATTGCACGCAAGGCATTTCCTCATTATTTATTACACATAAAAATGCGATCTGTATGACCACGGCCATCGAAGGGCCTCGGATGAAAGTGGAGGAGTTCGAGGATTTGGATATCGAGGTCAGAACATCCCCATGGCATGATCCCGAACAGATCGCCAAAGATTGGATCGAGACCATCGGCAATAAGCGGGTTGCCTGTGATGTGCGTATAGGCGGATTGCCCGATTCGGTGCGTATGCTGGACGGCGATTTCAATCGTTTTCGCCTCGAGTTGAATGAAACGGAACTCAAGCGTGTTCGTCAACTGGGCAAGGATACCGGCGAATGCCTTGAAGAGGCTTGCCGCCAAACCCGGCCCGGTCAGACGGAGCACGAATTGGCCGCCCGCTTGTCCGGAATGCTTTGGCAGCGTGGAGCACGTACGCCGGTACTATTGATAGCCGTCGATGATCGCATCAAACATTTCCGCCATCCCATTCCATCGGCTGAAAAGTTCGAAAATTACGGTATGGGCGTGGTATGTTCGGAACGTGATGGCCTTTATGTGTCTGCCAGTCGTTTATTTTCTTTCCGTCCCATCTCGGATGACCTCGCCGCCAAACACAAGGCGGTTTGTCAGGTGG
>CAZMVS010000079.1:0-6707 GCA_964569525.1 uncultured Planctomycetales bacterium | reverse complement strand
GATTTTTTTTAATAAATGGAGATTCCTTAATCCCCCGCCAGCCAGTAAAAACGATGCTGACCCGAAAATTAATCCCGCACTTCACGCAGACAATCCTATTCCCGAGCGCGTCTCCGGTAGCATTATCAAACGGGCTCTGAATATTGCGGAAGATTGTTCCGCAACGGCGATTTTTATTTACATCGACGCATTGGGACATTCCAAGATCGATTTGCCCGACAATCTGAGTCAAAAGGTCTTTTTCGTCACTAAAAGCCCGCCGGACGAGGAAGATGGCCAGCGAAAAGTTAAGCCCAACGTCATCCGCGTGCCCAATGTTACCTTGACCCGCATGGGCCAAGTCAAAATCGCTCTGCTGTTGGCCATGGCCCGCAATTTAATCGAAGACGGGGATACTATCGTGGCGATGACCGGCCTGCCGACCAACGGATTGCTGGATACCGTGGTGGTCATGCAGGTGGGGAAGGAATTTGAGATGTTCTTGATGCCAAAGGAGGATCATAACGCATTTCCCAACGTGCTACCCGAGGTGCTGGAATGCGTTATTGACCTGGCTGCCGAATTGGGTGGCGAAGGACGCGAGGGTAAGCCCATCGGCGCGTTGTTTGTCATCGGCGACAGCGATCGGGTTTTATCCCTATCGCGGCAGTTGATTCTCAATCCCTTCCAGGGATACCCCGCTGCCAAGCGAAACATCCTCGATCCCCACCTGGAAGAAACGGTCAAGGAGTTGGCCAGCATCGACGGGGCCTTTGTAATTCGAGGGGACGGGGTCATCGAGTCAGCGGGAACGTATTTGAAAACCGCCAGCCAAGAGGAGTTCAAGCTTCCCCAAGGTTTGGGGGCCCGCCATCACGCTGCCGCCGCCATTACTAGCGTTTCCAAGGCAGTGGCCATAACCGTCAGCGAATCCACCGGCACGGTAACTATTTTCCGCAACGGGAAGATGATTACCGAGTTGGAAAAACCCCGCAGTGGCGTTTTGGGCAGGCAACTATAAGCCTCTTACACCCAACCAAATAGACCCGAAATTTTCCGAAATTGTTGTGCACATCGCATATGGCCACTATATTCCGTTCACGGATTTGATGAACGGATAGGCGGATATGCACAGATTCAATTGGGTAATTGCCACACAAGATTTTGCTGAAATCGGGGCTCACTTCGGCTGGCTGGACTGGCTGGTGGTGGTCGGCTATTTGGCCTTGACCACAATTCTTGGCGGAGCTTTGGCCGGCAAACAGGCCACCATACGAGATTTCTTTCTCGGCGGGCGAAAACTGCCCTGGTATGCTGTCTCGGGATCGATCATCGCCACGGAAATCAGCGCGGTTACCTTTGTCGGCGTGCCGGCCATTGTTTTTTCCGACGGCGGTAATTTTACCTACCTGCAACTTTGCCTGTTCGGGGCCATTTTGTCTCGATTCGTTGTCGGCTATATCCTGGTCCCCGCCTACTATCGAAAAGAAATTTATAGTCCGTATGATTACATGGCTGATCGGCTGGGCGGCAGAGTGCGCTCAGTAACCACTGGATTGTTCACTTTGGGCGGGATGTTGGCCCAGGGGGCGCGGGTTTACCTGACCGCCTTGATATTGGATCTCGTGGTTGGGCAACGCCTGTTCGGCGAATTGGCTGATCTGACCGGTATCGAAACCATGACCTGGTCCATATTTGTGATCGGCCTGGTGGCTGTCGGCTGGACCCTACTGGGAGGAATTACCACCGTCATCTGGACGGATGTCATTTTGTTTCTCGTATTCCTGACCGGCGGATTGGTAGCTTTGGGCTATATCCTGGCCGAAATACCCGGTGGATGGGTTTCCGGCGCACAGCATATTTTCCACACCGGTCTGCAAGCCAAGGACGCCGGCGAGTGGGGCAAATTCACCCTCTTCAATCTCGATTCCGACCCGAGCCAATCTTATACCTTGTGGACGGCCGTTTTTGCTTACACCATCTGGTGCATCAGTATTTACGGAACCGATCAGCTTTTCGCCCAGCGGATTTTCTGCTGCAGTGGACCGAAACAAGCTCGGCGAGCGATCATCGCCAGCAGTGGTGGACAAATCATCAGTGTGCTCATGATGTTGGTCGGCGTGGGGCTCTTTACCTATTACCAGGACTATCCACTACAGGGACAGGCCGCCGCCTTAGTTGCAGAGAAACCGGATCGCATCTTCCCACTGTTTATTATCCGAGTTCTGCCGACGGGTATTACCGGCCTCCTGATCGCTGGTATTTTTGCTGCGGCCATCTCCAGCCTGGATTCCATATTGGCCGCCTTGAGTCAGACCACCATTTCCGCCATCTACCTGCCCTGGAGAAGAAAACGTGGCCACGTTAATCCCGATGACGGAACCCACGATCATCACGTGGTCAGCCTGTCACGTGTACTAGTGGTTTTCTGGGGAGTCGTATTGTGTTTCATGGCCCTGGTCGCTGATGCCGCTACAGCCAAGTTCCCGGAAATCCTCAACTTAGCCCTATCCATGGCCGGCTATACTGGTGGTGCCTTACTGGCCGGCTTTGTGTTGGCTTCGGTCAGACCCGGCCTGGATGACCGGGGTTTTTTGTGGGCCGCCCCGCTTTCCGTCATGATGATCTTTGCCTTGGTCTGGCATCAGCCATGGACTCATATCGTGTGTTGGTCGGCGGCGGGAATCGCCTTGGTGGCATGGTTATTTATGCTTGTTCGTCAGCAACAGAAGGCCTTAATCGATGCCTTGCAAAGCAGTGTCTTGATTGTGGGATTAGCCTTGATGTTATATGTAAATTACTTCGGGTATTTTGAAAAAATGGTGGATACCGCCACTGGAACGGTAGAGTATGTTACCGTCGCGTGGCCATGGTTCTGCCTGATCGGCTTTGCAGTAACCTTCATATTCAGTTTTTTGCTGGCCCGTCTCTACAAAACAACAGTGTTCAGTGAAAAACGCTCAGGAACACAAAGCATTCATGGATGAAACCATTTTTCTAATTGCCGTCGGTCTGGGAATGGATGCGATGAGCGTATCCATGGCGATCGGCACGCGCTGGCATGGCCCGCGTCAGCGTTTCCGACTGGCTTGGCACATGGGGCTGTTTCAAGCCCTGATGCCCATCGTCGGCTGGCTGGTCGGCCGACAATTAGCCCGTCTTTTGAAAACGGTGGGCATATACATGGCTTCAGTGCTGGTTTTCGCCATCGGCCTGAAAATGCTCATTGAGGCCCTTCGTTCGCATCCCGGAGCCGCCGCCGAGTACACCTACGAACATGCCGAACATTATCACCACCCAAAGGCGGATCCCACCCGCGGGTTGTCCCTGATAGGTCTATCCTTCTCGGTCAGCATTGATGCCTTTGTGGTTGGTTTCTCTCTCGGGCTGAAAGGTCGAGAGATTTGGCAGGCGGGAATTATCATCGGAATAGTGGCCGGCCTGATGGCCCTTTTGGGCGTTGCGATTGGTAAGCGATTGGGGAATCGTTTCGGGCAGTCGGCCGAAATTTTCGGGGGCCTGGTTTTGATGGCATTGGGGGTCGGCTTTTTATGGCTTTGAAGTTTTCCGACCAATGGCGATTATGAATGCTTCTCACCTGCTAATTAGAAAAACAGCCTACCAGACGCTAACATCTTCATAAGTATGATGACGGGGTTTTTGATGACTGAACAAAAAGCACAAGTTGTCTTGGCTCGGGCGGAAAGTTATGCCCCTGAGGCAGTCCGCGCTGCCCTGCAATCGATTCTGGATGCCGAAGGTGGCTGGGAACACTTGGTCCAACCGGGCAGTCGGGTGTTGGTCAAACCCAATTGCATCGCCCCTCTCCCGCCTCATCGTCCCGCCCAAACCCATCCGAGTGTCATTATCGAGGTTTGTCGAAGTCTTCTCGAATTCGGGGCCAAACCCTTTGTCGGCGAATCGCCGGCCTGGGGCTCGCTTCCCGGCAACCTTCGCAAGCTTGGCGTTTGGGAATCCCTTCAAGAACTGGGCGTGCCGGTCGTCGAATTCAAGAATCCGGTCAAGGCCCCGAATCGTGGCGGCCAGGTGTTCAAACATTTGACGGTCGATACCGCCGCCTTGGAAGCCGACGCTATTGTCAACCTGCCCAAGCTGAAATCTCATCGGCAGATGATGATGACCGTGGTTATTAAGAATATGTTCGGTTGCGTGGGTGGGCGGCGCAAAGCCTTCTGGCACTTCAAGGTAGGCAATTACGAGAATTACTTTGCCCGCATGTTGGTGGAAACGTTTGTGCTGCTGCGCCCGACAATCAATATTGTGGACGCGATCGAGGCCATGGAAGGAAAGGGCCCTATTCGAGGTACACCTCGGACAATGAATTTATTAATGGGCTCCACGGACGGACCGGCCGCCGAACGCGTGGCGGCGGAGCTGATCAGTCTGCGCCCCAGTCGGATTCGAACATTACGCGCGGCCATTGAATTGGAGATCGGCACGCCTCACTTGCAAAACATCCGCTTGGTCGGTCATCCGCTGGAGGAATTCAAAGTTTCCGACTTTGAATTTCCCATGCAATTGCCAATCGGCTTTTCGTTTCCCCGTCTGGTTAAAGGCGCATTAAAAAATGCGTGGATTACCCGCCAGCAAGCCCGGGAAGAAAATAATACAACGGAAACAGAGACTGTATAAAAATTCCTCTTCGCGGTTTTGCTTTCGTCAACTCTCACCCACCATCCACTGATTAGAGAAGGATTATTTTAGTGTTTTGCGCTTTTGAGGTTCTTTTTAATCCAGTCGTGTACTTCTTGCTCGTGCCCTTCAGGTTTTACCTTCTCGAATACATGGGCAAGCTTACCGTCTTTGTCGATGATAAATGTTGTGCGGGCAACGCCCATGGTTTTCTTGCCGTACATGTTCTTTTCCTGCCAAACCCCGTACTTTTGGCAAATCTCGTGGTTCTCGTCGGAAAGCAGAGTAAAGGGAAGCTCGTACTTGGCGATAAACTTTTCATGGGATGTCATCGCATCCGGTGAAATCCCCAACACTTCGATGCCCGCCCTTTTCATGGCGGCGTAGTGGTCTCGAAAACCACAAGCCTCCTTCGTGCAACCAGGGGTATTGTCCTTCGGATAGAAATACAGAACGACCGTTTTGCCCTTGTAGTCAGTTAGCTTGACTTTTTTGCCAGTCGAGGCGGGCGCCGAAAAAGTCGGGGCCTTGTTACCGACCTTGGGGTATGGGGATACTTTGGGAATGGTACCAGCCATGGCCTGATCCTTTCTTTATGCCAGAGGAAAACGTATTTCAAAAGCCTCTTATTCTAAGCAGGGAAAGGATTCGATGACCACGGATTCATCGCGCAAAATGAATAAATCAATTATTGGCGGGTCAGCTGCCTAGTTGGGTCTTGTTTGGCAAGACCAGTCCACAGTCTCGCAGGATCATTCGTGACTCCAGGCGATCATTGCCGTAGAGTTCCATGCGAAGGATACCGAACACGGGAACCTCCGGGCTGACCCATGTTCGACGCCGGTAGTCGATCTTCTCTTCCCGCCAATGGTCTTCGTATAACCGGGTCTTCCAGAATTTTTCGGCGGCTTTGACAGTAACGCGTTTCATAGTTCGCTGGGGATTTTGGGAGACCGCCATTGCCGCCAGAGGATCGAGGTCAAGCACGTCTTGCCGATAAGCGGGCAGGCCTAATTGATACCCGTTGAGCAAAGTACGGACCATGGTTGTCACGCCGCTGGGACGTACCCGTTGGATTCTGTAATTGATTTCCATCGAGTCCTTTGCCTCATAACGAACCCACTCTCCCGCCTTGGCATCTCTTAAGGGCTGAAAGTTGGGCACTCTTTGGCCCGATTGCTTAGAAGGTCGATTTTTCGCAGGCTGGGGAGCCGGCTGAGTTGTTTGTTTAGAAGCTGCGCCAACAACAGCGGAAGATTTCAGGCTGTTTCCATCTTTGTCGGATGAACCGGCGCATAGGGTAATTATCTGCGTGCCGGTAATCAGGATTAACAGCTTGAAGAAAGTCGAATTCATAGGGGCTTTAAAACCTGGGAAACACCATGGAGGCTCAATTATTTTGTGATGTCCATTTTATAATTTGTTGCGGTTCGGCGACACCCCAGCAGATACGCAAATCCCGGAGTTCACCCTGGAAAGGCATGCGATTGGTATAGGTGCCAACCAATGAGCCGTTATCCGCCCCGACGCTTAAGGCATCAGCCGGCTTTTGGGCGATGAGGTGTCCCTTGGCCTCAGCCACCTTTCGGCCGTCAACGTAAAGCATTAATTGGCCTTGCACGGTCAATGTGCCGACTAGATGAACGGATTGACCCAAAGACAGTTTCGGTCCGCACACGTCCCGCAGGACGTTCAAGCTACGGACTGCAAAACAAGGCCTCCGGTCTTTAAGATACAAGCTGTAACCGAGGTTTTGGCCGCCCTGGGCAAGAATAACTCCGTCACCCTTCTGCGACGAACAACGGGCGGCTACGGTTATGGGCTTGGCGGAAGGATCCAGGTCGGGAAGGGACCGGCGACCCGGCTTTTTAATAACCAGGACCTCCTCAAAAGGCACATCAGCCGCCTTTCGCTGCAGCTTTTTCTGCTGCATGGCGTGCCGATCGGCTTCAGGCTTATCGTCCTGGTATTTCTCCTGCAACCTGTGGAGTTCTTTTTTGAGCATGGCTTGGATGTCTGCATAAGCGGGATTGCCGTACACGCTATGCAACTCGTCAGGATCCTTTTCGAGATCG